>JAEZIT010000104.1 GCA_023436495.1 Acidobacteriota bacterium | reverse complement strand
GAACTAAACGTTCCACTAATTCCGTCGCTGTCAGCAAGTCCAGAAAACGACCCGGAAATAACGGCAGCCCAGAACTGTTCGACACGATCGAACTGCTCGCGGTCCTGTCCGCCGTCAGCAAGGGTGATTTTTCGCAGCGGCTTCCGTCCAACCAGGACGGCGATATGGGCAGGGTCTTCGATTATCTGAACGACATAATCGACAAGAACGAAGGCCTTACGAACGAACTTGCCCGGATCAGCAATGTCGTCGGCAAGGAAGGCAAGATCGGGCAGCGTGCGTTATTGGCGCATGCGTCGGGCGGATGGAGGTCGTGTATCGAATCTGTGAACACGCTTATTTCCGACCTTGCACAGCCGACAACGGAAATGGCGAGAGTAATCGGCGCGGTCGCGGAAGGCGACCTGTCGCAGAATTTTAACCTCGAAATGGACAACCGGCCGCTGCAGGGCGAATTCCTGCGGACGGGAAAGACCGTGAACCGAATGGTCTCACAGCTCGAAGCGTTCGCGTCCGAAGTTACGCGCGTGGCCCGCGAAGTGGGAACCGAGGGAAAACTCGGCGGACAGGCACAGGTCAAAGGCGTATCCGGAACGTGGAAGGACCTTACCGACAATGTGAACCTGATGGCGTCGAACCTCACCGCACAGGTGCGTAACATTGCCGAAGTGACGACGGCCGTTGCGAACGGCGACCTGTCGAAGAAGATCACCGTTAACGTAAAGGGTGAGATCCTCGAATTGAAAGGCACGATCAATACGATGGTGGACCAGCTGTCGTCCTTTGCATCGGAAGTTACCCGTGTTGCCCGCGAGGTGGGTACGGAAGGAAAACTGGGCGGCCAGGCACAGGTGAAAGGCGTGTCGGGTACGTGGAAGGATTTGACGGACAATGTGAACTTCATGGCGTTGAACCTTACTTCGCAGGTGCGAAATATTGCCGAGGTGACAACGGCCGTGGCCAACGGCGACCTTTCGAAGAAGATCACGGTGGACGTTAAGGGCGAGATCCTTGAATTGAAAAACACCATCAACACGATGGTTGACCAGCTGTCATCGTTCGCTTCGGAAGTTACACGCGTTGCCCGCGAGGTGGGTACGGAAGGGAAGCTCGGCGGCCAGGCGGAAGTTAAGGGCGTTTCCGGCACGTGGAAAGACCTGACGGATAACGTGAATTTCATGGCCAGCAACCTGACCGGCCAGGTGCGAAACATCGCGGCCGTTACGACTGCGGTGGCGAACGGCGATCTTTCGAAAAAGATCACGGTGGACGTGCGCGGCGAGCTGCTGGAGCTTAAGAATACGCTGAACACGATGGTGGACCAGCTGAACTCGTTCGCGTCGGAAGTTACGCGTGTGGCGCGTGAGGTTGGTACCGAAGGAAAACTGGGCGGCCAGGCACAGGTGAAGGGCGTGTCGGGAACGTGGAAGGACCTGACGGAAAACGTGAACTTCATGGCGTCGAACCTGACCGGCCAGGTGCGTAATATCGCGGCGGTCACGACTGCCGTGGCTAACGGCGACCTTTCGAAGAAGATCACGGTGGATGTTCAGGGCGAGATCCTCGAGCTTAAGGACACGATCAATACGATGGTGGACCAGCTAAATTCATTCGCATCCGAGGTGACGCGTGTGGCCCGCGAAGTGGGTACGGAAGGAAAGCTGGGCGGACAGGCCGAAGTGAAAGGCGTCGCCGGTGTTTGGAAGGACCTGACGGACAATGTGAACTTCATGGCGTCGAACCTTACGACGCAGGTGCGCGGTATCGCACGCGTCGTGACGGCGGTGGCGAACGGCAATCTCAAACGAAAGCTTGAAGTGGAGGCATTGGGAGAGATCGCGGAACTTGCGGATACCATAAACGCGATGACCGACACGCTGGCGACGTTTGCGGACCAGGTGACGACGGTTGCCCGCGAAGTGGGAATCGAAGGCGAGCTGGGCGGACAGGCGAACGTGCCCGGAGCTTCGGGAACGTGGCGCGACCTGACGGACAACGTGAACCAGCTTGCCGCTAACCTGACGACGCAGGTGCGTGCGATGGCCGACGTTGCGACGGCCGTGACGAAGGGCGACCTGACGCAGACGATCACGGTGGACGCTTCGGGCGAGGTGGCGTTCCTGAAAGACAACGTGAACGAGATGATCCGGAACCTGCGCGAAACAACGCAGAAGAATACGGAACAGGATTGGCTGAAAACGAACCTGGCCAAGTTCACGAGGCTGCTGCAGGGCCAGCGTGACCTGCTGACGGTCGCGAGGCTCGTCCTGTCGGAACTTGCTCCGCTGGTCGAAATGCAGCACGGCGTATTTTATATCGCCGATACGGTGGACGGCGAAACGGTCCTGAAGCTTTTGGCGAGCTATGCATACCGCGAACGGAAATCGGTCGCGAACGAATTCAAATTGGGCGAGAGCCTGGTCGGGCAATGCGCGTTGGAAAAGGACCGCATAATCATCAAGAGCGTGCCGCCGGATTACGTCAAGATCAATTCGGGCCTCGGCGAAGCGGTGCCGCGAAATATCGTTGTGCTGCCGGTCCTGTTCGAAGGCCAGATCAAGGCCGTGATCGAGCTTGCGTCGTTCGAGCCGTTCAACGACAACTATTTTGCTTTCCTCGATCAGCTCACGGAATCGATCGGTATCGTTATCAACACGATCGAAGCGAATATGAGGACCGAGGAATTGCTCAAACAGTCACAGTCGCTTGCTCAGGAATTACAGTTGGGACAGGCGGAACTTCAGGAAACGAACCGCCGGCTGGAACTGCAGGCACAATCTCTGCAGACGTCGGAAGAGCTTCTGAAACAACAGCAGGAAGAGCTTCAGCAGACGAACCAGGAGCTCGAGGACAAGGCGAAGCTGCTGTCGGAGCAAAAGAACGAGGTCGAGCAGAAGAACCGGCAGATCGAACTGGCGCGGACGGCGCTCGAGGACAAGGCGAAACAGCTCGCTCTGAGCTCGAAGTACAAATCCGAGTTTCTCGCGAATATGTCGCACGAGCTGCGGACGCCGCTGAATTCGATGCTGATCCTGTCGAAGATGCTGGCGGACAGCGAAGATGGAAACCTGACCGAAAAGCAGGTGGAATTCGCCGAAACGATCCATTCGTCCGGCGCCGACCTTCTGGCCCTGATCAACGAGATCCTCGACCTGTCGAAGATCGAATCGGGCACAATGGGCGTCGAGATCGGGTCGGTCCGGTATTCGGACCTGCGGGACGACGTCGAACGGAACTTCAGGCAGATCGCTGAAGATAAAGGGCTTGTCTTTAGCGCCGAAGTGGATGACCGGCTGCCGGAATTCATTCAGACGGACACCAAACGCCTGCGGCAGGTGCTGAAGAACCTGTTGTCGAACGCGATCAAATTTACCGATCACGGCGGCGTTTCGATCAGGATCGCGCCGGCGGACAAGGGCTGGAGCTACGATAATGCGACATTGAACGAAGCGTCACGCGTGATCGCTTTCACCGTTTCAGACAGCGGCATAGGGATTCCCGGCGATAAGCAGCAGCTTATTTTCGAGGCGTTCCAGCAGGCCGACGGAACGACGAGCCGAAAATACGGCGGCACGGGCCTTGGGCTATCGATCAGCCGCGAGATCGCAAAGCTGCTGGGCGGCGAGATCGTGTTGGAGAGCGAGAGCGGTGCCGGGTCGACGTTCACGTTCTACCTTCCGGAAAGCTATCAGCCGGTCTTTTTGCCGGACTCCGGTCTCGAGTTTGACGAAGATACCTCCGGAAACGGTACCGGCGGCCAACATATGATCACATTCGGGCGTGAGCCGGGAACCAACGGCGGAACCCGGCCGCATACGGTCGTAATGGACGACATGCCGCGGCTGGAGCCGGGCGATCGTGTCCTGCATATTATCGAGGACGATCCGGGCTTTGCACGGATCTTGCTCGACGCGGGGCATGAACAGGGCTTTAAATGCATTGTCTCGCAGGACGGCGACGAGGCACTGATGACCGCGCGAAAGATAAGGCCGGACGCGATCACGCTGGACCTCACGCTTCCGGGAATGCACGGATATGCTGTCCTTGACCGGCTGAAACACGATCCGTCAACTCGGCACATCCCTACGCTGATAATTTCGGTTGTTGACGACATGAAACGCGTCGCAAAGCTCGGTGCGTTCGGACATATCACCAAACCTGCGGGCCGCGAAAAACTGGTCGAGGGGATCAGATCGCTGAAGGCGTTCGTCGAGCGTCCGGTCAAGCGGCTGCTGGTGGTCGAGGACGACGAGAACCTGCGGAACAGCCTGTTGGAAGTTATCTCCGGCGACGACGTTGAAATAACCGCGGTCGCAACAGGCGGCGAAGCTCTTTCGGCGGTCGAGGAAGGACGATTCGACTGTGCGATCGTTGACCTTATGCTTCCCGACATCGAGTGGAGCGATCTGATCCAGAAATTAAAAGAGCTGCAGGAATTTCCCGAATTGCCCGTAATAGTTCACACTGGAAAAGACCTGTCGAAACGCGAGACCAATCGGATCAAGAAAATGGCCGAGACGCTGATCATAAAAGACGCGGATTCGATAGAGCGACTGGTGGACGAAACGACGCTGTTCCTGCATAGGGACGTGGCGGACCTGAGCGTTACGCAAAAGAACCTGGTCAAACGCGTAAATGCGGTGGACCCGAGGCTTAGCGGGAAGAAGGTCCTGGTCGTAGATGACGATATTAGAAATATTTTCGCACTGACCAGCGTGCTCGAGCGGCAGCAGATGGAGGTGATCTATGCCGAAAATGGACGTGACGGCATCGAATTACTGAAAAGCTCGCCGTCGGTGGACGGGATCCTGATGGACATAATGATGCCCGAAATGGACGGTTTTCAGGCAATGCAGGAGATCCGCAGGATCGGTAAATTCAAATCCATCCCTATAATCGCCGTTACCGCGAAGGCGATGAAGGGCGACAGGCAGAAATGCCTGGAAGCCGGGGCATCGGATTACATAACCAAACCGGTCGATACGGACCATTTGCTCTCGCTGCTGAGGCTTTGGCTGGACCGTTAGGGTATTATAGTTATTTTCGGGCAAGCGGGACCGCGGAATCTTATTATTGGAGGACTATGACGGCGGAGGACAAGGTTAACATATTGCTGGTGGATGATCTTCCGGAGAATCTGCTGGCGGTCGAAAGCATACTGGAGGACCTTGGCCAAAATCTAGTCAGGGCAAATTCCGCAAAAGAAGCACTTAGGTTTCTGTTGTCAGAGGATGCAGCACTGATACTCCTGGACGTTCAGATGCCGGGCGTAAACGGGTTCGAGCTCGCGGAACTGATCCGCGAACGCGAACGCACCCAGCACACGCCGATCATTTTTATCTCCGCCGAAAGCCAGGACGAACATTTCGTCTTCAAAGGATATTCGCTGGGCGCGGTCGATTATTTGACCAAGCCGGTAGATCCCGAGATCCTAAGGTCAAAGGTGCGTTTCTTTACAAAGCTGTTCCGTCAGACGCTCCAGATCAGGAGACAGTCCGAAGAGCTCGAGGAAGCGAATGTTCAGCTTGACCGTCTGAACGCGGACCTTGAGGCCAGGGTCAGGGAGCGCACCGCTGCGCTCGAGTTCGCGAATCGCGAGCTGGAGCGCGAGATCAGAGTCCGAACCGAATCGGAGGCGAGGCTCGCCACGGAACACGCAATCACGCGGCTGCTGTCGGACGCGAAAAGCTTTAAGGAAGCCGCACCGCAGATCCTCAGAACATTCATCGACCACATGGGCGCCGATTATTGTGCGGTATGGGTCCTGACGGACGATGGAAAGGCCCTGATCTGTTCGGATGTGGAGATTTCGGAAAATGCCGGCGAACTCGGGACCTTTATGGAGGAGAGCCGGCAAACCATTCTCGGCAAAGACGAAGGCGTTCCGGGACAGGTCTGGGAAAAGAACGCGCCGGTGTGGCTTTCGGACACCGTTCGCGGCAGCACGCTTCCGCGTACGCGCTTTGCGGCTGCGGCCGGGCTGGTCAGCGCCGTCGGTTTTCCGATCACGATCGGCAGGCAATTTTTCGGCGTCATCGAATTCTTTGTAAAAACGCCGATGGCACCGGACAAACACCTTTTCGAGATGTTCGAGGCGGCCGGTAGCGAGATCGGGCAATTCATACAACGCAAGCGTGTCGAATCGGAACGCGAGCGCCTGCTGGTCCGGGAAAAGTCGCTTCGCGAACAGGCCGAAACGGCGAGCCAGTTGAAAGACCAGTTCCTGGCGACGGTTTCGCACGAGCTAAGAACGCCGCTGAATGCGATCCTCGGGTGGGGACAGATGCTGACCGCCGGAAAGCTGAACAAAGACGAACAGGAAAACGCATTGCGGACGATATATCGCAACGCCCACTCGCAGGCGAAGCTTATCGACGACCTTCTCGATACTTCGAGGCTGATCACGGGCAAGCTGCATCTGAATTTGTCGCCGACGGACGTCGTGCCGGTCGTCGAGGCAGCCGTCGAAGCGGTCAAGCCGTCGCTGACAGCGAAGGACATCAACTTTTCTATCGAGAGCGAGCCCGAAATTCCGGCTATTACCTGCGATTCGCAGCGCCTGCAGCAGATGGTCTGGAATCTGCTTACCAACGCCGTAAAATTTACGCCGGCGGGCGGAAGCATCGATGTTTCCGTGACCTCCGATCCGTCAACGATCTATATTACCGTCAAGGACAACGGCCACGGTATCGACGCTGAATTCCTGCCGTATGTTTTCGACCGGTTCCGCCAGCAGGACAGTTCGAGCACGAGATTGCACGATGGGTTAGGGCTGGGCCTTGCTATTGTTAAGCATTTATCGGAGCTTCACGGCGGCGGTGTTTCGGTCAGCAGCGACGGCCAGGGTAAAGGCGCGGAGTTCACAATATCGCTGCCGCGAACACTTGTCGCAAGCCAGGAGGCCGTCGATAAGGCCGAAGAGCGGAACGGGAACAATCAGCCGCAGCAGTCGAACGGGGCGAAACTTGACGGCATCCGCGTGCTCGTCGTCGATGACGACGCGGACACCTGCGAAATGCTGTCGGTCGCTCTCAATCTGTCCGGAGCAGATGTTCACGCTTCGATGTCGGTCGACGAGGCGTTCGCATCGATGGAAAATTGGGAGCCCCATATTCTGTTGACTGACATAAATATGCCGGGTGAAGACGGATATTCGCTGATCGAACGCCTACGGTCGTCGCAGAAAAATTCGCGTATCCCGGCGATCGCCCTGACCGCAATGGCACGCGACGAAGACAGCGAACGCGCCATGGCCTCCGGCTTTCAACTGCATCTATCGAAGCCGGTCGATATAGGGGCATTGAGCGACGCGATCAGAAGACTTGCAGAAAAATAGCGGTGTATACAATACGAAAAAAGGCTGCCAGACGGCAGCCTTTTTGATTCTGGTGGCCAGGGACGGGATCGAACCGCCGACACGCGGATTTTCAGTCCGCTGCTCTACCAACTGAGCTACCTGGCCTTAATTTCGTTTTCACTCCAGAAGCAGGGCGAATTCATAAGTCTAAATAAGCATTTGCCGTATGTCAAATCGAAATGGTGGGCCAAACTACCTAGACAAAAATGTGCCACAAAATGGCATTTTTGTGTTGACATATTGGCCAATAACTCTATAATCACGTTTTAGTAGCTGTTTGCCTATGTCAGCTACATTACCTTCCGAATTCCGTTTGATACCTGCCCGTGCCGGTTTGAACGCCGTCGCTGTCCCCCAGGGACGCAACATTCAAGCCGGCACAGCTATTTTAAATTTATAAGAGGAAGAATGATCAGAATGAACCGAATCCTTTTCTTATGTTTTACGCTTGTTGCGGCCGCTGCTTTCATGGCGTGCCAGCCGAGCGCGAATACTTCGAACACGAGTAATTCAAACGCTAATGTTGCCGCCAATCTCGATCCGGCGAATTTGCCTGAAGGCTTGTCTGCAAAGCCGATCGAACCGAGCGCAAACACCACGCCGGGCATTCCGGCTCCGGGCGAAGCAAACAAATTGCCGGTCGGTGCGACGCCGACGCCTGGAATTCCGGACCCGAAAGAGCTTAACAAGCCCATGAAGCCGGGCCTGACGCCGACACCGGGGATCCCGGATCCCGAAACGCTGAAACGGCAGATGACGCAGCCGGCTAATATGCCGCCTCCGCCGCCGGCCAACCGGCCGTCGGGTGCCGCGGCAGATGGGCCGAGCACGGTCCAGAAAAAGCCGTAAGATCGATAAAATAAAGGCCGTCCAAATGGGCGGCCTTAACTTTTTATTGATCCA
Source organism: Acidobacteriota bacterium (assembly GCA_023436495.1). GTDB lineage: Bacteria > Acidobacteriota > Blastocatellia > Pyrinomonadales > Pyrinomonadaceae > OLB17. Next base: position 19,398 of record JAEZIT010000104.1, on the reverse strand, counting down.
TGAACTTAGGCCTGTGCGGCCTCGGCATCTTCGCTCAGCATGCCGAGCTCGCGCTTTACATGAAGTTCGATACGATCGGTCAGTTCTGCATTTTCCTTCAGCAAGCCTTTAACATTCTCGCGTCCCTGCCCGAGCCTTTCCCCGGAATAACTGAACCAGGCACCACTTTTTTCGACGACGTTGTTCGCGACAGCAAGGTCGAGAAGATCGCCCTCACGAGAAATGCCCTCGCCGTACATGATGTCGAACTCAGATTCGCGGAACGGCGGCGCGACCTTGTTCTTGACGACCTTGACCTTCGTTCGGTTGCCAACGACGCGGTCGCCTTCCTTGATCGCTCCGATACGGCGGATGTCCAGGCGAACGCTGGCGTAGAATTTCAGGGCCTTGCCGCCTGTGGTCGTTTCAGGCGATCCGAAGAATACGCCGATCTTTTCCCGAAGCTGGTTGATAAAGATGAAACAGGTACGCGAATTCGCCACGATCGCCGTGAGTTTTCTAAGTGCCTGCGACATCAGCCTTGCCTGAAGGCCGGGAAGCGAATCGCCCATTTCACCGTCCAGCTCAGCACGCGGGACCAGAGCCGCGACCGAATCGATGACGATAACGTCGACGCTGTTCGACCGAACGAGCGTTTCGGCGATCTCGAGAGCCTGCTCACCGGAATCGGGCTGCGAAATAAGGAGATCGTCAATGTTTACGCCGAGTTTTCCTGCGTAATCGGGATCCATCGCGTGTTCGGCGTCGATGTATGCCGCGATGCCGCCGGTCCGCTGTGCGGATGCGACGACCTGAAGAGCCAGCGTCGTTTTTCCCGAGCTTTCCGGCCCGTAAACCTCGACGATCCTGCCGCGCGGAAGTCCGCCAACGCCAATCGCCGCGTCGAGGCTCAGGCACCGCGTTGAGATCGAACCTACGTCCTCGTGCGGCCTTTCACCGAGCCTCATTATCGAGCCCTTTCCGAATTTCTTTTCGATCTGTGAGAGGGCCGATTCAATTGCCTTACCTTTGTCCATATTTATTTTTGCTGCTTCTCCATGCATTGCTGACACTCCTTTTAATAGAAAGTCATTTATTCAGACACAATACTAGCATAAAAGGAGGCGTTTGTGAAATGCTGTTTCACGTATGAAACTTGTTTTTCTTCGAATGATTTGGGAAAATGCGACTTCGATTCTAAAAAAATGTCTAAAATCGGATTCAGTTTAGTGTAATACCGTTGGAATGGCAATCATGGGCGACCGCGAAGCTTATTAATTCGCAGAATTGCCTATATAATCAATCGTGACGTCCGTATTTGCGGCAGTTGACGCCCGCTGAACCAATAGGACGCTTCGTGCGTAGACATATTCAGCATTTCCCGTTTTCCGGACATTGTTAATACGGCTTTATGAATGTAAGTGATCTGGTCGGTCACACGCTGGACGGCAAATACAATATCGAACGCGAGCTGGGCCGCGGCGGAATGGGCACGGTCTATCTTGCCACGCACCTCGGCACCGAGCGCCCGGTGGCCGTTAAGGTCATTGCGCCGCAATTCATGGAGCGCGGAGAATTTGTCGAGCGTTTTCGCCGTGAAGCGCGTGCGGCCGGCCGCCTTCGGCATCCGAACGTCGTGAACGTCACCGATTTCGGATTTGCCGATTCGCCGGACGGGCCGGTCGCGTACCTTGTGATGGAATACCTCGACGGCTGTACTCTTGGCGAGATCCTGGAAGAGGAGAGCAAACTGCCGGTCGCGTGGTCGCTCGACATTCTGGAACAGGTCTGCTCGGCCGTTCAGGAAGCCCATGAACAGGGGATCATCCATCGCGATCTAAAGCCGGACAATATTTGGCTCGAACCGAACCTGCGCGGCGGCTATACCGTAAAGGTGCTGGATTTCGGTATCGCGAAGCTGGAAGAGGGCTTCAGCCACGACACGGACGAACCGTCGATCCATCTTTCGGGAGTTCCGACGTTTGCCGGAAGCGGCCGCGACACGATGGCTGGCAATCACGACGGAACGATGGCCGGCGCTGATCTCGCAACGCGCGTTTCGGACGCTGCGACAGGTGTTATGCCGGTCGAGCCGGGAGCGATCGGCACGGCCGCAAGGTCGGCAAGATCCACATCGGTTGGGCTCGAAGATAAAACTGCGATAATGCCCGCCGAGCCCGATGCGGAAAGTGCAGATACCAAGCTTTTCGCGGAATCGGCAGCTCCGGGCGTTCCCGACACGATGCCGGTTTCGGCCGCGATGTCGCTGCTGGACAATTCGCATTCGGCCGACCTGACGCGCGTCGGTTCGGTACTAGGAACTCCGCTGTACATGTCGCCCGAACAATGCCGCGGCGAACGGCTCGACGCGCGGTCGGACATTTACAGCCTAGGCGTGATCGCGTACCAGATGCTCTCCGGACGAACGCCCTTCTCAGGTGATTTTCAGGACGTGATGGAGGAGCATAAGACAAAACCGGCTCCGCCGCTGCAGGCGAAGAACGTGCGGCGCAAGCTCAAGCTCGTTGTCGAGATGGCGCTTGCCAAGGATCCGGATGACCGCCCGCAGACGGCAGAGGCGTTCGCGAGCAAGCTTCGGTCGCGGTCCGAGGGCATTTATATGTTGCTGAGGCGTGCCGGAATGATCTATTCCGAGCATCTGCCAAAGTTCCTAATGCTGTCGGCATTCTTTTACACGCCGATGATCCTGTTAACCGGCACCCTTGTGATCCTCAGTTTTCTGCGGGTCAGCGAGGCTATACCATCCACGACGGCAAATGCGTTGATGGGGTTGAATGCGTTTCTGCTTAGCGTCGTAAGTACGTTCAGTGTTTACCTGATAATCGGAACGATCACCTGGATCGTCGCACAACTTTTGGCGGTCCCGCTGAGGCCGATAAAGCTGCGTGCGTCGCTCCGCGAAGCGCGGAAGAAGTGGCGGACTTTTGCCGGAACAGGAGTATTAAGTACGGTGCTGGCAATTGCACTGCCGATCGCTGCAGGATCTGTGGTTTTCGGGGTCGGGGCGGCGATCTGGGCTCTCGTTAGGCCGTCGGGAATCGATCTTGCGCCGGGAATCATTGCGGCAGCGGCACTTGGAGCAGCCGTTGGAATAGCGGCTTTTATATCGCTCAGCATTCTGTGGATGCTGGTCGGGCCGGTAGTGATGATGGAGAACGTTCGCGGCCGCGAGGCCCTTCGCAGGTCGAAGGAGCTTGTAAAGCGGTCGTTCATAACGGCAATGGCGGCGTTCATTATTATGTTTCTGATCCCGGCCGTAGCGGCGGGCGGATTATCATATGTCGTCAACGTGACTGCCGAAGCGTGGGGTATTAAGAAAACCGAGATCAAGGTTGAAGAGAAACCCGCGGACGGTGCGGAGCCGGCGGCGGGTGCGGCTGCGGGGGAAGAGAAGAAAGGCATAAGCATCAGCCTGGGCGATCGTTCTCTGAATATAGCCAACGCGAACCAGGAAGATATGCGCAGCCGCGTTAAATTGACGCTGCTGGAAACGCTTTTGCAGATACTGCTGCTGCCTATCCAGGTCTTTGTGAGTTCGTTCACGGCGATCATCGTGGCACTTCTGTATATGAAGACACGGCAGGCGGGCGGCGAATCGATGCGGGACCTCTTGTCGAAATTTGAAGAGAACGATCAGCCGCGAAAGAAGTGGCAGGAACGTGTGCGGCAGCGATTAATACAGTCCGGGAGGATAACGAGCAGATCGTCGTAATGGCCCGGGATCTTTATCTTTCAATAATATCTATACTGCTGCTGCTCCTTGGCGGAATGACTGCGGCCGGGCAGGTTTCCGTTCGCCGTGAGTTTTCACTCAAATCCGAAGGCACCGTCGAGGTTATCAACCGCTCGGGCCGGGTAGAGATTTCGGCCGCAAAGCCCGAAGGTGACGAAATATTAGGAGCGGCCGTGATAGGTGCGACGTCGGACAAGCCGATCGCCGAAAGCGACCTACGGGTCGAGCCGGCGGGAAATCGCATGCGAATCGAGGTGATGCCGTCGGCCCAGGGCCGCGTTGACCTCACAGTCACCGTGCCGGAGAGAACAAGGGTCCGCGTCGAAACGGCCGACGGGCAGGTATTGATCTCCGGTGACATCGCACGGGCGGATGTCAGGACGGAAACCGGTACGATCGCGACGGACATTCCGACGGACGGGCTAAAGTACGACCTGCAATGGACGGCTTCGCGGCCCAGGATTTTGAGCGACATCGAATTGGAAGACGTAAAGGAGCGATCTGGCGGGAAATTCTCGATAAAGGGCAAGACCAAGGAAGAAGAGAAGCCGGAGCCTACGCCTACGCCGACCCCGGAAGCTGAAGGTGATTCCGTCAGCGATGTGAAACCGGCAAAAGCGAAAAAAAGCTCAAAGGGGATCGAACTTAACTTTTCGACCGGCCGCGGAATAATGCTGATAAACGTCCCGCAGAACGAGGTTTCCAGCGACCTTCGCGAACGGCCGCTGACCAACGCCGCCAAGGCGATAATACGCAGCGGCGATTCGATATTGATGGAAGCGATCCGCCGCGCGAGCCCGAAATACTTCGGCGATTATGCCAGGACATTGCCGCCGCTGAAACTCGAACCCGGGTTCAGCGACCGGCAGGCGGGCCCGGAAAATCCGAATGCCGAATTAAAGCGTGTTCTTGTCAGCGTGACCGATGCCGGGAACCGTGCCATCCCGGACCTGGCCGCCGCGGATTTTGAGGTTACGGAAAATAACGACACGCGCGATGTCGTCGCGATGCAGCCGGTTACGGCGCCGTTCAATCTGGTGCTGCTTCTGGACGTTTCCGGCAGCGTCGATAATTACGTCAATTTCATACGCAAAGCGGCGCGTAATTTCATCAACACTGTCGGCCCGGATGATCGCGTGTCGGTCGTTCTGTTCAACGAAGATACCAAGGTTCTGTCCGATTTTACGTCGGACAAGGGGAGGCTTTCGGAATCCCTCGACACGTTCGACGCGGGCGGCGGTACGGCTTATTACGACGCCCTGGCATATACGCTTGCCGACCGGCTGCGGCCGCTGAAGGGCGAGCGGACGGCAATTGTGGTTTTGACCGACGGTGACGACAACCGTTCGTTCTTACCGTTCGATTCGCTGGCGGGTTCGATTCAAGAGAGCGGCGCGTTGATATATCCGCTTTACGTGCCGTCAGGCCTGATCGCCGCGACGGCCGGGAACGATGCCCGGAATGCCATAGACCCGCTGCGGACGCGCTATATGGGCCTTACATCCAAAGCGAGCCGCGAGGGCGAGCGGCTCGCGGAAATTTCCGGCGGGCGGTATTATCCGATCACGCAGCTCAGCCAGATCCAGGAGGCATACAACGACATAGTCAGACAGCTCAGGACCGCATATTTGCTTACGTTCCGGTCGAACGAAAAGGAACGCGGCTCGGGTGTTTCGCCGAGACTGCGCATTCGCGTAAAACGTGAAAATGCTTACGTAAAAGTCGGATCGGTGCATGCAGTTTCCGGTCGCTGAGGCGCGGGATTTTCGAAATTCTTGGCAGACAGGCACCTGGTCGGGTATTCTTTTTAAACAGGAGAAGATATGAAACGAAAGACCGCAGACGAGTATCCGCAGGAGTTACTGGACCTTTTTCACGAGTATCAGCACGGCGACATCGACCGGCGGGCGTTTTTGGAGCGTGCGACAAGGTTTGCGGTCGGCGGATTGACGGTGGCGGCGATCTTCGAGAGCCTGCGGCCGAATTACACGTGGGCACAAACGGTCGCGAAGGACGACAAGGACCTGAAGACCAGCTATGAGACGGTGAAGTCGCCGCAGGGCAATGGGACGATCCGCGGATATTTGGCGCGGCCGGCGAAAGGGAAGCGGTTTCCAGCGGTGCTGGTCATACACGAGAACCGCGGGCTGAATCCCTACATCGAAGACGTCGCACGGCGGCTGGCAAAGGCGGGTTTCATGGCATTCGCTCCTGACGGGCTGACGTCCGTCGGCGGTTATCCGGGCAATGACGAAGAAGGCGCTGCCGCATTTCGCAAGGTAGACGGCAAGAAGATGACGGAAGATTTCGTCGCGGCCGCGACCTGGCTGAAATCACGGACGGACAGCACGAAAAAGCTCGGCGCGGTCGGCTTTTGTTTCGGCGGCGGGATGGTAAATCAGCTCGCAGTACGCCTGGGCAAGGACCTGAACGCAGGCGTTGCTTTTTACGGGATGCAGGCCGGCGTCGCGGACGTGCCAAAGATCTCCGCTCCGCTCATGTTCCACTACGCCGGCAACGACCAGCGCATAAACGCAGGCATCAAACCTTACGAAGACGCACTGAAAGCGAACAATAAGAAGTTCGAATCCTTTATGTACGAAGGCAAGCAGCACGGCTTTCATAACGATACAACACCCCGCTATGATGCCGAATCGGCAAAGCTTGCATGGGAGCGCACGCTGGATTTCTTTAAGAAGAATCTAAAGTAGCGATGACACCCGAATTTGAAATGATGATGCACGATCCGGACCTGGAAGCGGCTCGCGGCCCCGGCGGGACGCTCATCTTTCTCGACGGCGACCAGTACTGCGTCGTAGGCCCCGAATTCAACAGCACGGAAGAAAGCGACTGCTACGCATTCGGTTCAACCAGGGAAGAAGCGATCGCGAATTATGCGTTGAAGATGGGAACGTGAGCAAGTTTGATCTTCTGACGAAGCTTAACGTCATATCAACATAGCCGCTTGAGCATTTTCGTCTCAAGCGGCTTGTCACGTTTTCAAGCTGTAAAGATCCGGCCAGCGTGGAGGCCGGGCATACGTCCATACTAGAGCGTAACTTTCAGGATCTCGCCCAGTGGCGGGCCGAAACCCCAGTTCGAGATATATAAATTATTGTCCGGGCCAAAGGTCATCGCGGTCGGAAGCATCAGGCCGGTTACGACGGGCACAAGTGTTCCGTCGTCGAGAATGCGAACGACGCGCCCGCTTCCAGGCACAGGAAAATCGCCGTCAACGGTGCTCATTTCCAGCGCATAGAGGTTGCTGTCCTTGTCGAACGCGACGCCGAGCACGGCGGTCAGGCCGGTCGCGACCGTTTTCATGCGGCCGCTCGGCGTAATTTTTATAATGCGCGACGACCCCACGGAGATCGGGAACGTTCCGAGATTCCCGACATACAGATTGCCGTGATATGCCATCGCGGTCGGTACGTTATGGCCGAACGTCGCGGAGATATCGGCAAGGCGCGAGATTTTTGCGGTGTCCCCCGGGCCTGGGTCGACCTGGATCACCTGGCCATGGTTGGCTTCGACAACAAACAGCGAGCCTTTTGCCGCGACCATGCTGTAAGGCGTGCCATCCGGTTCAAAGTCGCCGGGTTCCGGATCGGCCGTTTCGTTGTTTTTAACGAATTCGCTTAAATCGGCGATCAGCGTCCGGCTGCCGTCACTGTTTATGCGTACGACGCCATTATTTTCGGCAGGGTTTATATGACCGTGAGAGCAGCCGCCGCCAGTGATCACTGCGTACAACTTTCCATCCAGAAATGCGATGTCTGCAACGCCCAATTCGCCGCCGACCACAGAGAACGAGGACGGAAAATTATCCGCAACGGTCGAACGCACACCGATCGAGTTTATCCGTGAAATGCGGCCATTATTGCCGCCGGTCCACGGGCCGACCGGGGCTGGCACCTGTTCGCACTGCCCGACCGTCGAAATATTTCCGCCGGGTCCGGATTCTGCCACGTAGAGAAAGCCGTCGGGCCCGAACTTCAAGCCGCGCGGGAAACTCATTCCGCCGGTGAATTGGACCGCGGTCGCCGGACGAACGCTGACGGCAAAAATATGTAAGGAAGCCACTAAACTAACAGAAAACAGCAGCGCCACAAATGAACTGCATACGAACCTGTGCATCGATTTGTAAATCATTTCAATCTCCTTTTGGACCATATAGGGCCATGCAAAATGTTTCTAATGCGGATATTGGCCGACAGCCGTCAACCGCGGGACCGGACTTATCCGGTCCTTCCAAAAGCATTGCTTCGCGTGAGCCGGCAATCGATTCTAAGAAAACTGCCGACGGAAAATAAGCGATCGCAACGGAAAGCGCTTCTGAAGAATAGCTCATCGGATCACCGTATAAGTGTTGGTTTCCAACGGATCGTTCGGAATGCCGCGGGCGAAGAAATCGACCTGCCTCCATCTGCCTTACCGCTGCCTTCGCCATGGATCTCGATCGTAACGTGGTTGTTTATGCCAGGAGATCCGATGGCAGCCGGGGTTGATCGAGCGCCTACGCCGACCAGATCGTATGTATTGTTCCCGGAGCTTCGGCAGCCCCACAACTGGACGTTCACGGTGTTATTGTTGGTGCCGTTGGGTATCGAAATATTCTCGCCGCCGAGCACGACAAGGCCGCCGAAATCCAATGTCGTGAAGCCCGTATTTTCCGTAAAATGGTCGCCATGGGCCTCAAAATTTACTGTATTTCCATTTGCCGGCGTAGCATTTGAGCTGAGTCCGCCGAGGATGAGTACGATCGTCGCTCCTGCATTCCCAGGATCATTCACCGCAGCATAAAGCTCCTCAATATTCCCGACACTAACGGAATTTGCCGCGGCCGTGTATGCAAGCATCAAAACGCTGAGGACAACGGCGAAGGCCGTTAGGGTATTTTTGACCTTGTACATTTTTTATATTTCCTCCGAAGAAATTTGTTTTTTTTGGCCGCCGGTTGCCGTATAATGCACAGGAAATCTTGTTGAAATTCACCGAGCACCGTCCGACAACCGACGATATTTGTTTTTGCAGGTCTAAATATCGGGTTGGAGGCCGTCAATGTCCTTTAAAAAGTCTCCTAATTTTCTCGGGAATTTATTTGGAACCGAAATGACAAACGATGAACAAAGGCTTTATCGGTTTGACTCATATGTTCTGGATGCGGCCGAGCGAGAATTGATCCGGGACGGCGTTACGATCCCTCTCACCCCAAAGGCTTTCGATACCCTTGTTTTTCTCGTCAGGAACGGCGGCCATCTCGTCACTAAGAACGAGATGATGGAGGCTGTTTGGCCTGATTCGTTTGTCGAAGAGGGGAATCTTACCCGAACCATATATACGCTTCGGAAGGCGCTGGGCGAAGATGAGAACGGTCACAAATTCATCAAGACGGTGCCGACAAAGGGTTACCGGTTCGTAGCGAACGTGGAGATTTCGCCAAATCCGGCCTTTCTGGGGCCATCGGTAGCAGTTGACAACAGCGCGGCCGGCCTTGCGGTGGCGGAAACTGGACTTGATCCCGATCCGCCTTATCGCGAGCTAAAAGTACGAGCGCCAAAACCCTGGGCAATTTTGCTGACTGCGTCGGGAATTCTCCTGGCTTTGCTTGCCGCCGGTGCCTGGTTTGCCGTAAGAAGAGGTGGCGGCATCGGGACAATGCCCCGGCAGACCAGCAACGGGAAGGCTTATCAGTTTTTCCGACAGGGGAAGATTCTCGTCGAGCGGCACCTCGACGGCGACATTGACGCCGCTCTCGAAAATTTCGACAAAGCGATCGAGCTGGACCCGAATTATGCCGACGCTTATGCGGGCAGGGCAGACGCGCGGATCTGGAGGTTTTGGGGCACAGCGTCCCACGACGATATCGGCCTCGCTCGCGCTGCGATCGACAAGGCTCTCCAATTGGACCGTTCGAGCGCGTATGCCCACGCGCTTCTTTGCCGGATCAAAGCGACATACGATTGGGAGTTTGCGGACGCGGAACGGGAATGCCTGCGTGCGATCGCACTTGATCCGAGGGACGACGAGGCCAGACGCGAACACGCGTACCTTTTGAATTCCGTCGGCCGACAGGATGAGGCTCTGGCGGAAATTGACGTGGCCGTCGCACTTGCTCCGACATCGTTCAACAAACGCTCACGCGGCGTGCTGCTTTATTTTTCCAGGCGTTATGACGAAGCGATCGATCATCTCAAACAGATCGAAGAATCCGATCCGGAATTTCGCAAGGACGCGTTATATCTGATGGACTCTTATGAAATGAAGAAGGACTGGGCGAATGCTCTCGAGTGCTACATACGGTTGAGGGAGCTAAACGCCACGCCGCAGGAGATCGCCGCGATCCGGACTTCATTTGCCGCGGGCGGCTGGCCTGCCGTGCTGAGAATTAACAACGAGAACCCGATAAAGAACCGCCTGCATTTAGCCGGTTCGCAGGCACAGTTGGGAGATGCGGACAAAGCATTCGAGATTTTGAACGAAATGGCCGCCAAACGCCAGGTGATGATCGTACATATTGCAACGGATCCGCGGCTTGATCCTATAAGGAGCGACCCAAGATTCGCGGAACTACTGAAAAGGGTCGGGCTTCGATAGGGCTAAAGAGGCCGCCATTGCTGACGGCCTCTTTTGTTTTTACAGGTTTTGAGTTAGGCGGTGCCTATGACGGACTTGAATCCGGCGTCGTAGCCCCGGAGATACGAATCCCGGTACGCGCTTTTGTAAACGTCCTTACTGCCAAACTCATCATCGTAGCCTTCGGTCGCGTTTCGATAATCGCCTTCTTTCGTAGGAAGAAAAGCGTCACCGTCCTTAGCGGCGTTCAGGCCGTCGTTGAAACCGTCATGATAGCCGTATTGAGCGGCGATCCGCTGCGTTCCGGAAAGAACGACAGCCGACGTGTCACCTACCTCCTCCACGAAGATCGTGGAATTACCGGACACATAGAACGGTTCCGCTTGGACGCTGCTCACCATAAGCGGGCAATCGTCCGCGGCGATGTACTGCGTGTCCATGTTGTTTACCGGAACGTAGCGAACCGGCTCAGCGGCCGCATTTTCGACCTCAACGTACGTTACGTCTCTGTCTTCGACAGGAACATAGCTGACATTGGTAACGGCCGTGTGCCGGACGGGCACATAGCTCACCGTGTCCATTTCGTCGACGGGCACGTAGCTTACGGTCTCCGCGTCTAACGCCTCGATGTCACCGGCCGGTATATAACTGGCCGTTTCCATCCGCGCGTTGTCGAGCCCGTTGGCCGCGACAAAGGCCGGATCGACGTCGTCGAAAACCCTGTCTTCATCCAGTGCCACATACGGTATCGAATGCGGTGCGAAATTTCCGGTCATGACATACCGCGGGCCGGCCCTGTTGAGGACCGCATCGTTTTCGATGTCGTCGACCGGAACGTAACTCACTGTTCGCGTAGCGGCCATTTCATAAGGGCTGTACGCGACAGGTTTCAAACAGGCGTCCACGATATCGTCGGCGGCGACATATGTCGTGCCGGCATTACCGAGAATCGCCTGGTCTTCTATTTGTCTGTCGTAATATTCGATCGGAGCGCGGTCTATCCGTTCGGTATAGATCGGCTCGGTATCGTTTGCCATTACGTAGGTTTCGCCGCCGGAATAGGCCGCGTCGTTATATGCAACGTACCTTGTCCGGCTGATGTTCTCGGCCGGATAGGCGGCATATTCGACGTCCGCGCTTCTATTCGGGATAATGACCTGCCGCGTACCGTCCAGTTCGTCAGTTCGGACCACGACGTGTTTTGCGCTCATGGCCTCGGCCTGGCCGAGACAGCTTCGTAGAGCGACTTCACGTGCGCAGCCGCTGCCGGCATTGCGGACGGCGACGTAGCGGGCCGGTGCCGCGTCATAACTGCTGTTTACGGTGCGGACCGCGGCATAGCGCGGGACGGTGTTGTAAACAGGAGTATTTCGCACGGCGACATAACGGCGTTCGACTTCGACCTCACGAACGGGTGCGTACATCACGCGCGAGCCTTCGCGGCTCACGGCGACGTAGCGAGTGCCTTCGTCATCGACATAGCCCCGGTCCGGCACCACGACCGTGCGACGCGGAGCGGTGTAAACCTCCGAATTGCGGACGGCGACGTAGCGCTTGGTTTTCGGCGTGTAAACACGGCCGTTGTCGCTGACGGCGACGTAGCGTACGTTGCTGCGCTGGATGGGGACGTACCGCGTGCCGTTGTCATAGGCATCGCCGCGAACGGCGACGTACCGCGTGTTGCGGTTGACGACGACATTATTGCCGCAGCGCTGCGACGCCGGGCCTCTGTAAGTAATAACGGTCGTCGGAATGCCTGAAACCGTTCTGGTGTTGATCGTTTTTGTGCGGTAAGCGGCCGTTGTTTTATGCCCTGGGCAGGCAAAGGCCGGGTCCGCTGTAATTAGTAGAATTAAGAGTAATGGGAAGAGAAGTCCCAGACGGCCCAAAGATCTGGTTTCGTCTTTCAACTTCATAGATTTACCTCCTTGATCGCCAATGCAAGATGCGCAACCGCCGCCCGGCATGGCCGCAGTTTACCCCCAAAACGCACCTCGCGTGACTCTTTAAAGGATACCCATCCGAACCGATATTGCAAGGTTTTTTCTGCGTTCCAAACGCCGTTGAACACGCAAACCTATGATAATCAAGGGAATTAGCAGCGGTCATTATTTAGCACGAATGATGGCTTAAGCCCCTGCCATCCCTTCATTTCGCAAAAGTCGTCACAATACCGTCGGGCGATAATTTTCGGACGCTGTGATTATACATATCGGCGATATAGAGGTTGCCCTTGCTGTCGAATGCCATTCCCTTCGGAAAATTAAAGAGCGCGGTCAGCGCCTTGCCGTCCCGGTTTCCTTCCTGTGATCGGCCGGCGATATTTTGCGAACACGGGTCGATGACGTTGCCGCCGGCGATCGTGGCCACGCGGCCGTTGGCGATCTTCATCACGCGGTTGGTCCGCTGGTCCGCGACGAAGATCTCGCCCTTTCGGTTAACGACAATGTTCTCGGGTTCGACGAATTCGGCGGCCGCGATCGGGCCCTGCGTGTAAACCGGACACCATTCACGTTTGTATGGCTGGCCGGCGACCAGCGTGATGGCTCCCGTGGCGACATCGATCCGTCCGACAAACCTGCCGAAGCTGTAAGAGCCGAAAATGATGTCTCCATTTGTATCCGTGGCAATACCGCTGATCTGATTCACGAGGATGAATTTCGCGTCCGGAGTCTTTAGCGTAGAGACAACGCCGCGCGGGCTGATCTTGCGGATCACGCTGAAGTTCTTCCGAGTTTTCTTTTCGATCAACTTCGCCTGGGGGCTCAGGGCGAAACTATCGGTGACAAAGTTCGAACCGACCGCCGCCTTTATCTTGTCGAAGCTGTCGGTGACGTAGATGTTGTCGTCGCGATCGATCGTCATCAGGCCGATAGTATTAAAGTCAGCCGTCGCGAGCGGCCCGTCGACCAGGTCGTAGGTCCACTTCTGTCCGGCATACATCGTTCCTGTAAATTTGCCCGCGCGGTCGAATGTGAACTTGTAGATCAGCTTGCCGTCGTTGGCGTAGAGGTTGTCTTTTGAATCGATGACCAGGTTGCTCCACTTTCGATCGAGGTCGCGGGACGCCTGTGTCAGATTCGTGACGCTGCCGTCCGGCGTGATCCTGATGATGCCGTATTGCAGCCCGACAAAGAGGTTGTCCCTGCTGTCGATCGCGATGTATTGCGGGGTCGAGACCTGCGTCGTCTGGGCGAAGACACAGGCAGAAAGGGCTAAGATGATGATAAACAGTTTCATAGGTTCCTATTTCAACTCTGCTACTTTGGCAGCACGATCACGGGATTGTTTGCCGAGATGGTTTTGTAATACCAGGCATTAGGAAACAGAGTGAATGTGCTGAACGGGCCGTCGCGTTCGGTCGGTTGGGCGGCCTGCAGGACGAGGTTCCACTCCTGGATCCCGGAAAAATAGTGCCGGGTAAATTTGTACGTCACCTGTTCCAGTTTTCGATTCTGGGTTGACAGCAGCCTGCCCCAATCGTCGACGCCGTTCCGTTTGCTCCAAGCCTGAATGACGCTCTTTTGCGGTTTTACCAACAGCGTGTCGCCGCTGATCTGAAAGGTGCCGCTTTCCCTGACAAGAATTATCTTGTCGTAACCCATTCGGAAGGTCTTCGAATTGAAGACATAGGTGCCGTCGGCGTTAAAGGTGTATTGGCTCTTCGTATAACCGGCCATGCCCGCGGCAACGGGGTCGCCATAGGTCATCGAAGCTCCTGCATTCGAACCCCAAGTACCCAGTATCGAAGTATCGGCCGGTGCGGCTGCCGCCGGAGCCGCCGCCGTCGCTGCGCCCGCAGGTTTTTTGAAGCTGATCGATCCCAGAAAGCCCGTTATGGCCGGTTCGTAGGCTTGGGTGTTCGTCAGCACGAGAGCGTTCACCATCGTGCCGTAGCCGGTCGCGGTGTAGAGCACTGCGACGCCTTTTACGCCGTCCTTTTCAAACGGGGCATAGCCGCCCGCGATCTGCCATTCGCCTTTGGTTTCGGCGGGGAACATTTGCGGCGCGGACGCGACGGCGACCGTTTCCTTTACGATCGTTTCCCACGCGGCGTCGAAATTTTCCTTCGGGGCGCCGACGCCGGGGAGCGATCTGAAGAGCGTGACGAGGGCAAAGCTGTCTTTTTCCGCGATCGAGAATTGGACACTGCCGTCGCCGGCCTGTTTCGTCCAGCCTTTCGGTGTTTGGAATGTTGTAATGTCGAATGTCTCGGGCCGCTGGGCGGCCGCGTTCCATGAGAAACACACGAGGCACATTGCCGTGAACAGTAAATGTTTCATTGCCTTTATAATTCGGATTATCTGCCTAGAATCTCTGCCCGGGACCGGATTCGATCGCAAGTACTGATCTTCGATGTGTATATCCGGCGCCTGTGGAGCAGCGGCCAGTCTGAAGACGCGATCAGGCGTAACCTTTTGCGTTTCAAAAATTAACACAACTACCCGGGTGTTACAACAGTTAATTTCCGCGGCGCGGCGATCGCAAATCGGTTTCGGCGTTCCGGGGGCGTTCCACTTCCCGTTGGAACGTGCAAACGGTTGATATTGCACGGCTTAGATCGACGATATAGGCCCGTTCCACGTATTTTCAAAAAACTTCTTGACATCGCCGTTGTATCAGGTATGATACATTGTGCAATGCAACGCACGGCATAATTATGCCAATGATCGTTGTATTTGTCCAGAGGTTTTTTGAGGTGCGTTAGGCGAATGACGAGCGGGATTTCAGAGGAAGGCGGGCAAGTGTGGGTGCCGCCGCGGAAGGCGAATGAATGTGGGGCGGGAATATCGGGTGCGGGGCCGCGCGAGCTTCTGTTTGACGAATTTTGGCGGGAAGGCGAGCTGGCGATGATGTTCGGGCCGGCGGGCGCGGGCAAAAGCCTTTTGGCGGTACAGTTGGGGGACACGATCGCACGCGGGCGCGATATCGAGGGGTTTCGGATGGAGGCGGGCAGGCGGAAGGTGCTGTACGTGGATCTCGCGCTAGGCGACGCACAATTCTTTTCGCGGTATTCGCGGAGCAGGAAGTCGCTTCATCGTTTTTCGGAGAATTTTTACCGCGGCCGGCCGCAATCCGCGAATGATCTTTGTGATTGGGTGGAAGCGGCCGTGGCGGAAGGCGGATTTCGCGTGGTGATCATTGACGACCTCGGGGCGGTGAAAAGCACGCACGACGGCACACGCGAGACGCTGCCGGTGATGCGGCGGCTGAAACGATTGACGGAAGAGACGGGCGTTTCGGTGCTGGTGCTGGCCTGTTCGGAAACAGCCGCGCGGGAAAGGATAGTGAGCGAACGCGACCTGTGGCGGTCGCGCGTATTGTGCACGGCGGCCGACAGCGTATTCGCGATCGGCCCGAAGCGGGGCGGTAAAGCCGGCGAGCGGTACATTATCCAGACGCGTTCGCGGAACGCGCTTCAATTTTCGGCCCCGAACAGTGCCCCGCCCGCACGCATCGGCGAGACGGAAAGCGGCATGATCGGACTGGTTTTCGAAGGGCCGTCCGCGGCGGACATGGACGCGATAACGCAGAATCATATACGGTTCGTGAAGGCCGGCCGCGATCACGGAATGACCTTCAAGGCGATCGCCAAAGAGCTCAAGATCCCGAAAACGCGGGCCGTGAGGCTGTTGAAGCTATGGACGCCGGCGCTGGGTGAGCTCGACTTCATTGACGATGACTATGATGACGAAGAAGATTATGAAAATTACGATTACGACTGCGACCATGTGGACTGTGACGATCCAGATTGCCCCAATCTGCGGTGGGGCGCACAGGCCGGCGCGCAAGATCCCGATGCTGCCGCCGCCCAGAATGCCGCGCCATCGTCGGCCGAGCCGATCCTCGCCGGCCCGCAGCGCCTTACCGTTTACGACCTGAAACACGGCACCGACGCCTACGGCCGCCCGATCTATATCGCCAAACAAGACGAGCGCGGCAAACCCACCGTCTGGTACCAGTTCCAAGACGGCACCAAACTCCGCTACCGCCGCACCTTCAACGGCGGCATCAACATCGATCGCCTGGATACGTCGGAGTTTCTGTAGCGGCGCCCGGGCCGGGTTCATGGAAGGGCTTCGCCCGCCTATTTGTGGAAAAGCTGTGCTTTTCCGGCAGGTTAGTTCTATTTTCCCAAGAGGCTATGCCGCCGCATTTCGGCGGCGGCATAGCCGCAATATAATTTCCCACTCACCGGTGAAGCAGAGCTTCACCGCAAATAGAGCGGCAGAGCCGCAAGAGCGATTCTGTCCGGTGATTAGGAATCCACCGCATGGGTTCCTCTTTCTTCCGGGCTCCGCCCATCTATTTGCGGAAAAGCTGTGCTTTTCCGGCATGCTTCCAAATCGTCTGTGGCTCTGCCACTGGAATCGAGTTTTTGACGATATCAGTCAACAATCTCAAATTCCTCAAATAGGTCGCTTCTGCTTAGTGCATCTTCGACGGCTGGATAGAGATTGCGCCTGTCCCATTGGTCTCCCTTTGTAATATGCCACCATCGCTTATCCCAGCAAAAATTCACCCTCGTGCCGTTTATTGGTTTGCCATTCTTATTAACGGTTGGAGACTTACCAAGATAAAAGGGGATTTGGTTAACGCCGATTTTCACCGATACGGATCGGTTCGGATCTCTGCCATCGTCGCCCGGATAATTTCCCGTGTGCCGCCGTACTGTCCACTCTTCGCCGGTTCGACTGTTTTTGAGCCTCATATTCATTCTCCGTATTTAATGATCGATTCTAGATTGCCAAGGGCAGATCCGTTGCCCGAACTCGACGCAACCCTCACGGCAATACGTAAAACCTCTTGCGGAATAGGTGCAAACGTTTCCGCAATATGCAATACACTTTCTGCAGGAGAAGAGATCGTTCGGCCCAACTAAATAGCTTTGCCATCGATTTTCTGAACTTACTGATTCAATCTCTGCATTATTGAAGAATCGTCCGCGTTGAATAGCCGGCCCATAACTCGCTTAAAGACGGCACTGTGCACCTTGTTCGTTTCATCATCAGTTTGATCCCTCAGGTTGAAGTTCTCATAAGTAAGGGAAGCAAAATCAGATCGATACTCAGAATCGCGGTAGTTCCTGTAGTTGAGACATTGCTCCAATGTAACCTCATTATTAATAAGATGTGGCTTCAACTTCTCCAGCGTTTCGATGTTGATGACAGCTAAATTCGCGACATTCACCCCTGCCCGTAATCGCAACTTCTTCAACTTCTTATTGAACTCATTGTTCAAATAATATTCATGAATGTGGAAACAAATTACAGGTTCCTGAACTATTAGAATAGGAGTAATCTTCTCGGCCGCCTGAATCCACCGATCAAGACTGTCATCCGAAATATGTCGACGAATAGATTTTTCCTCCGCAAACAGGTTGCCGATGTGTTTAACCAATTGGCCGATTCCTTTAGCTTCACCCTTCTCAGTTTCGATATATTTTTGTTTTATTTCCTTCCAGAATCTAACAATACTTCGGCCAAACTTCGCGGTAGTGTTCATAAAACTTCCCTTGGTCTCGATAACGATCAGATGTTTCGTGTCTGGGTAATAGATGAGTTCATCAAAACTTTGATCGCCGTTTGCGTAACGAGGATCAGAAAACAAGAAACCCTTTTTCGGGTCGATTCGCGGGTGGTTAAGGACTCCACGCAACAAACGCCGAGCGTAAATCTCAAAAATGTGGCCGTAAACCTCGCTGAAGTCAGACCGACAATTGCCTGGGAGATTATCGAATATTTTCCAGTACAGTCCGGCGTTTAACTTTTCTGAAAGAAAGTGGCTATCGATACAGAAGTATAGTCCTTTCTGAATTTCGATTACTGGGTGAGCTTTAAATGGTAAAAAGCTGAACTTATTCAAATAACGTGGCTGCGATTTAAACTTCTCTCTAAGCTCCTCAACCGTCGATGATTCTAGTGCAAGATAGCTCTCGAGTGCTGCTTGGCGCAGTCGTGACTTAGCTAAAAACGGCTTTACTTCGATAGGGCGAATTATATTTAATTCACCATTTTTGTCTGGCACCAACAAATAAGACAAGAGGGCAACTGTGATATCTATATATTCCGATAAGGAAATTCCCACTGTTTTGGCAAAACGCGATGCCAAATCAAGTTTCTTCAGCTTGGAATCCCCGGCCGCTTCACGCAGTTCTGCTGAGTCCAAGATGTCGGAGTAAATAATCTCAGACCTTACGATTCCACGGAGCATATCTAGCGGATTTGAAATCTCACTGCTAGGGGCGATTTGAAAGCCCAAATGTCGAATTCTCGTTTCATCAGATCCAGTGGAAGTCTTCTTCGCTTCTTCAGCGGACAAGAGATGATCGCCGACCATTAGTAAGCAATCACCGAGCTTGTATCCACCCTCAGTCTCGCCGTCAGCAATAACCGGCTTGAGATCATCGGAATGAAGAATGCAAAGTTGCGCTAAATATAAATTTTGCAGACGAAGAAATACCAATCGGTCGCTTAAGTTATTCCTCGTAATTTCATGTCGAATTTCGGTGCGCAGGTACGATCTTTTAAGTAAGTCCTGAATCTTCGGGAAATCCTCATGGCCTCTGCCCAAGAAGTCACTATGAGCGTAGATGTTGTTAACGACGGCGAGATTTGAAAGGACACTCGCTCGTCCAAGCGTACGTAGAATCTTTCTGAGAGTTTGCGGATGACTCTTGGTTCCGTAGATGTCTAAATGAGTGAGATATACTAAAGCAAGCATAACGTAGTCAAAATAGAAAAGGCTTTGCCCACTATTGGACGAAGCCTTTTGGTTTACAAACAATTAAACTGCAACCGTCCGCAAGTGTGAGGCTTGCGCCCTTGGGCGGGGAATACGGCGCTATGGTAACGCTAAGTGTAGGATTCTGCAAGGAGAAACCCGGTCGCTACTGCTCCCGGTTCTGACAGGTGCGCGCTTGCTTGTGTGCGGGCTGCGGACACGGGACGCCGCGTGGATGTTTCGCTGTGCCTGCAGCGGCGGCAAAGCCGCGAGGAGGTTTTTAGCATTGACCGGTGAAGCAGAGCTTAACCGCAAATAGAGCGGCAGAGCCGCGGGGAAGTGATTCGCAGCGCAGTGTGCAGAGC
>JAEZIT010000024.1 GCA_023436495.1 Acidobacteriota bacterium | reverse complement strand
AATCTGTAATGCGCGAAAGCCTTGTTCGCTTCGGCCATACGGTGCACGTCGTCCTTCTTCTTGACCGCTCCGCCGCGTCCGTTCGTCGAATCGAGCAGTTCGCCCACGAGCCTTGCTTCCATCGTCTTTTCGCTGCGGTTGCGCGCGTTCGTGACGATCCAGCGGATAGCGAGCGTCGCGCGGCGGTCTCTGCTGACCTCGAGCGGCACCTGGTAAGTGGCACCGCCGATACGACGCGATTTCACTTCCAGTGTCGGTGCAACGCTGTCGAGCGCTCGTTTGAACACCTTCAGCGGCTCTTCGCCGGTCTTTTCGCCTATCTTCTCCATTGCGCTGTAAAAGATCTGTTCGGCTACCGTCTTCTTGCCCTGCCACATCAGGCCGTTGATGAACTTCGTTACGATCTGGCTGTTATAGATCGGATCGGGCAATACTTCTCGTTTCGCTGCAACTCTTCTTCTTGGCATACTGTTTATTTTCGATTCGTGGCCCGCGAGCTTGTAACCGCAGGCCTACGATCGCAGATCGCAAACTACTTGGCTCCCTTCGGACGCTTGGCACCGTATTTCGAACGTGCCTGGTTTCTGTTGGCGACACCCGAAGCATCGAGCGTACCGCGGACAATGTGATAACGAACGCCCGGAAGGTCCTTCACGCGTCCGCCGCGGATAAGAACGATCGAGTGTTCCTGCAGGTTGTGCCCGATACCGGGAATATAGGTCGTAACTTCGATCTGGTTCGTCAGGCGTACACGTGCGACCTTGCGAAGCGCCGAGTTCGGTTTCTTCGGGGTCGAAGTATAAACGCGCGTGCAGACGCCGCGTTTCTGCGGGTTTGCCTGCAGCGCCGGGCTCGCCGTTTTGTACTCTACTTTTTTGCGTCCCTTGCGAACTAATTGATTGATAGTCGGCATTCTTTCCTCTTTCCTAACTTCTCTTTCGGGCCGTTTCCAGCCCGCGGCGGCTTCCCGCCTATTTAAAACTCCGATAGGCAAAAGTCATCTCCTGCCTGCCTCTTTCCGGAATCTATTCCGGCAGTTAGCACAAGTCCTCGCCTTGTGTCCTGGTTTTAATTGATCTATCTAAAAACCTGAGCCTCGGTCTTTGCTGTAGCGTGGCAATATGTAGATGCCCTGGCGATCAGCCTGAGCGAACATGCGGGCGTAACCCATTAAGCCTGCGCCGTGATGATCGACGCCATTTACGCTACAATTCCTGTCCCGATTCTCAAAAATCCGCGTCGCAGTTACCAACATAACCGCTATACGAACCAGACCGTCAAAGTCCGAAACTCTAGATATTATGAATTTCCACCCAACGTGTCAAGTGAACCCAGCCCCAAATGAAAGATTTCCGTCCGAACCCACTCTTCTACTCCTCCACTTCCCCACTCCTCCACTTCCATCTTCTCGCCGAGCGGAAAGGCTCTGCCTTTCCGACAGCTCTTCACCTCCCCCGCGGCTATGCCGCCGCTTGTTAGATCAATACACCTCATGCTATTTTCTACCCACGCCGAACCGGCCGCATCTCCCAATGTTCACAATATCCAGGACAACACCCGCATATTACTTAACTTCCGTTACACACGACCGGCTCCCGATCTTCCGAACGAATGAGCTGAAAAGGTCGCGGCCGATGCTTTTGACGAAGCCAGGCGGTCGGCCGGATTTCTCATTTTTGCTTATGTCATCATGCTCGATCACGTCCATATCCTCACCGACAGCCCAAAAGAGATGAGCGAGGTGCTTCGTTATTTGAACGGGATCTCCGCACGCCGCATTATTCAATATCTTAAGGATCACGGCCACGAATCATCGCTGGCAAAATTACGGACGGCCGTAAAATCGCGGGGCTACAAGCATTCCGTCTGGCAGCACCACGCTGATTCGTTCAAGGTGATCGGCGAGGACACTTTTCTGCAAAAGGCGCATTACATCCA
The DNA here is from genome assembly GCA_023436495.1 of Acidobacteriota bacterium. GTDB lineage: Bacteria > Acidobacteriota > Blastocatellia > Pyrinomonadales > Pyrinomonadaceae > OLB17. The sequence goes on along the minus strand of JAEZIT010000024.1, from coordinate 17,329 downwards.
CCGCAACCCCGTCCGAGCAGGCCTTGCGGAGCGTGCAGAGGATTATCTCTATTCAAGCGCCGGCGCCTGGAACAAGCAGTCAGCGGACAACGAGCCGCTGCGAATGGACCTGGACAAAATAAACTGGCGATCGGCGGTATAGCCGCGCATATATTTGCAGCCTACGGAAAGGCAAAGCCTTTCCGCAAGGCGAGGCAAGGCAAAACCACCGGATTGTCACTTTCACCTACTTCCAACCAACTGCCAACTTCGTAGAGGCATCCCGTTCGTAGAACCGCGCACCAAAGATGATCCCTAGCTCCGTAGGAGCGTCCCGTTTGTAGATCCACACGCCAACCAATCGCCCCAAGCTCCGTTAGGAGCGTCCCGTTTGTAGAACCGCGTACCAAAAGACGATCCCTAGCTCCGTACGAGCGTCCCGTTTGTAGAACCGCGTACCAAAAGATGATCCCTAGCTCCATGGGAGCGTCCCGTTCGTAGAACCGCGCACCAAAGATGATCCCTAGCTCCGTAGGAGCGACCCGTTTGTAGAACGACATGCCCAATTAATGACCCAAGCTCCGTAGGAGCGACCCGTTCCCGCACCGCCCAAACCAACGGCCCGCTCCTCCGGAGCTCAAAACAAAACTCCTCTTCCTTTGCGTGAAAACTATTGCCGAAGCCCCCACGCAGGCCTGCCCCCGGCCTTTCTCGAACCCCTAACCGCGCTCCCGCCGGGCACGGCGTTTTTCTATGTTGGAGGGTTTCCTATATAGAATGACCCTGGAATCCTCAGATTCGATATCGGCGAACGTGTCGTCGGTAAAGACCAGGCGCACCGACGTCGCACCCTCGCTCACTTCCCTTATCGTCTTCCCCACCATCGCGTCGAACCGCACCACTCTCCTGATACCCGGCAAGATCATTCGCCAAGTATATTACCCACGCAACGCAATTGCAACAATTGCACAGACAACCGCACCGCCCACACAGACGGGCCGCTCCGACGGAGCTGCAAGATCAATTCTCATCCATTACTACAAACGGAACGCTCCTCCGGAGCTCAAAACTAACTCGCCAACCATTGCCGAAGCCCGCACGGAGTAAGCGCGAAACACTCACCCCAAGTCAGAACCACCTCGCGTTAGCGGGTGGGTTCTTCAATGCCGAAGCCCGCATCCATTGCCGAAGCCCGCACGCAGTAAGGGCGAAACATCCAACGCCATACCTACGCTAGCCGCCTGACTTTCCTCCCATAAATTGCCACGGGCTTCAGCCCGTGGTCACCGCCAACAAATCCCCGGCTTTAGCCGAACTCCTTCCGGCTTCAGCCCAAATTGGGCGAAATCTCTGTCGCCTGACAAATTCCAAACGCCCAAACGGCTCCTTATGCGCCAGGTGCTCCAAGAGCCTCATCGATTTTGCTCCAAATGTCCCTGTACTCTTTCATCGACGAATAACTTACCATCCCGCGCGTCAGATATTCCTTGACCTTCCCACGGGCTTCATCGGCTGTACAGATGAAATACTCAGGATGCAAACCGCTGTCCGGATCGTTCAGGCATACGAAAATGTATATGATCTTGTCCTTGATCTTTTCACTCGTCAGCGGCCAACCAACGCTCTTGCGGTTTCGAATCGCTTTTACTTGAATATTTACTGGCCTGCCGTCCTTCTCCGCGAACAGGTCGATCGCCTTCGCATTTCCCAGCGTGATCCCGACCGAATACCCGCGTCGATACAATTCCGCCGCCACAAAATACTCACCCGCGAGGTGCGTGCAATTCTTGTCTACTTTCTCATTCATAATTTCTGTCTGGACCAAAACGTGCTTTTACAGCAGATCGAACCGGCCGGCGAACTCGCGGTGCCATGCGTGAACTACTCACAGATGCATAACGAGGGCCGCCAAATCCCTGATCTCATCTGCTCAACAGGATCAGCAGTTAAAATACTTGATCGGATTCTGCGCATGCCTCTCCGGCAGCGTCTTGCCGACATACTTATCGCGCACCTCATCGGCGGCTACTTTCCCGAGGAATTCGTACCGGCCTTTCTTCCATTCTTCAAGGATCTTCCGGTTGGCATACAGCGTCGACCCCGCCGGATACCACTGATCGATCTCATAGACCTCCTTGACCACGCCCTGGTACACCGCAAACGCATAATCGGCCGTCCGGGCACGGTCTACGCCAATGCGCCAGACACCACGGGTGAATTCGTACAGATCATTCCTGTTGATCCCGGCACGATAAGATTGATTGATATTGATCGCTACCACCGGTTCAGTGATCTCAGCAACTTGGTTTTTCATTGTATTAAAAGTGGATTAAGAGTCTTGAAATGAACGCGCGGTGTTCGTTGAAGAGAGTGACAACGTCAACTAAATTAACTTAGAGAGAAACGGCTCGGCATGGCAGGCGTGAGGCCCCACCTGAAGTTTAATAGCACTAAGAACAAAAACGCAAGATTTTATTCGCACCACGCAGCCCGCATCAGCGACCGGCAAGTTCGCAAAGGCCCGTCGTCAGAACCGCCTGCATAAGCGGGCGGCCAGTTTGCCGAAGCCCGCACGCAGTAAGGGCGAAACACTCAACCCTACGCCAAAATGCACAACGGCCCGCCAGTGTACGAAGGACCGGTCCGTCGCGCCCCGCAGCTACCATGTGCGCTTTAGCTCGTTGATCGTGTCCCGAACAATTAACCTTAACAGCGTGCTTTCCGTTTTATCACCGCACCCACAAACGGAATGTGGGATGAACGCCAAGGTGCCGATGACAACACAGATTATTACGAGCGGAGTAAGAAGGAACTTATTTTTGATGAGTTTTTTAACCTGTCGCCGTACATATCACGACCTGATCTGCCTAAATCCTCCGACAACATCAATAACTGTTTTCCCAACCGCGAATACTCCTGCCGCCGCTCTTATTTCGTATTCGGGTATAACCCTCGATAAATAAGGTAGAGCCCTCCAAATATCATAGCAAAGCTCAAGGCCAATCCAGTGTTAGCTTGCGTCGAACCGCACCAATCTCCTGATACCCGGCGGGCAAGATCATTCGCCAAGTATCTTACCCACGCAACACAATTGCACGGCGGCCTTCGAGAGATTATAACGCTGAACGGGTCGAAGCAACTCAATTTAAGGGATGAAGAGTTGCATTGATCTCGTACTTCTAAAGAATCAATCGTCTTCTGTTATTTTTCGGAGTTCACGGTGAATTCGTTGATACTCGTCGAAATCAAACCCCTTGAATTTGTATGCAAGAGATTTCATCGTCTCGTCGCGTAGTTTATCCAAGCGATTACTTACTAGTCTAAGTTCTTCCTTTCCACCAACTAAGAAAATGATCAAGTAAGCGACAATCGCGACAATAACGATGGAAACGATGTGGGCTGCTTCCAGATTCTGTTTTATCGGTTCCCAATTCTCAACAATCTGAACGACTGCAAAATATATCGCAACAAAAACTCCAAGGACGAAAACGAGCTTGGTAAAAAACCAAATAGCATCAACCGTACCATCAATCCTAGACTTTATAGGTTCTAACGCTGCCAATCGCGTAGATGGTTCGCTTTGAATTAAAGGTATTGTCTGAGTCCGAACCAAATCTTCCTTGCGTATCTGACGTTCTTCATTCGATTCAATCCCATTTAACAACTCCCTAATATCGACCTCATCAACCATACCCTCCGGAATGACGTAACGCTTCCCAACGGACTCTAATCTCAGTAAATGCTCGTAATCTACAACGAATTCTGGATTGTTCGGTACTGGCACCTTTTGATGAATATTGTCACGGACATACTCATCAGCAAATGATTGGTGGATTTCGTCAAACTTTTCTCGAATTCTCGAGAGAAATTCCCTCCTTGTGTTCTGGTTTCCATCGACGAAAATGTATACTTTTCTTTCCGCAGGGTCTGCTTTCACTAATGCACGATTAATAACCATATCCCCAGACTTGTAAGCTAAAACGACCCCGGTTCTCCAGTAAGTGTTCTTATAGATGTATTCATGCATCTTCACGATAAAGCGAGTGATTATGCTGTTAAAGAAAACGTTATAATGGTATTGGAATTTAAGTGAGTCTTTCCAGTCACCTGTAAAATTCTCTTCCTCTGCGAGTAAATCCGGCACGAGAAACTCTTCATCCTGTCGGATATCGAAACAGAGTTCAAACTTTCGCATCATATCGATCACAAATATGTGCTTTGTTTTAGGATAGATGCGGGTGTCGAGAATGTTCGATAAGGATCTTAATTTCAAAATCCCCCTACTCTTAAACAACTCGCGCGAGTTGAGGATCTTATAGACTCCCTGTGTCACCCATTCTGGATTTAAAACATTGGTGTCACTTAATCGAGGGTCGTCGCGAAAATTAAGTACTATCCCTAGGTCATGGAGTAATCGAATTAGCTTGGCTCGATCTCCTTCGTCAACTTGGTTTCGGTCACAAAGTTCAAGATAACTTTCATATGGCATGAAGTCCTTGTCTAGCTTTTCGAGATCGCTCTTTACTCTAAACCAACTCGTCGGTATCGCGTCGTGTAGGCCATATATTCGACCAACTGCGTCAGCCACTCCCTCGCGGAGTCGTCCTAGATTTTTTTCCGACGCACATGAAACGGCATAGAATCCAACAATGTTTGGGTATTTTCGCGACAGCCCTGTTTGATTTACGTCTAACGGATGCTGATCAATCTTGTTGCCAACCACAAGAACCGGCGAATCACCTCCGAGACTCTTTATTTTTTCCAACCAATAGTCAACTCGGTTCTCCTCTGGGTCGAGACGGGAATCGAGCACCAATATATATAGACTACGCTTGGTTAGAAAGAACTGATGCGTCGCGTGCATGATCTCTTGGCCGCCAAAATCCCAGATGTTGAGTTGCACAATTCGGTCATTAACCCGAAGTTTCCACTCTTTGTTTATCTCAATTCCGTCTGTCTTATTCTCTTGTGGATTGTAAGCACCTGAAATAAGTCGTTTTATTAAAGAAGTTTTTCCGACGCTTCCCTGGCCGACAACAAGTACTTTTGCTTCATTCAGTTCCCGGCTGCCAAATCGAAGCTGGGCATAATAGTGTAGTAGTTCTTCCGGCGACTCCAAACGAGCCACGACCTCAGTCTGAAGGGGGATGTATCGGTCACCATTCCATACGCTATACTGAAGGTGTTTAAGCACAAATAAATGATTGGCGAAATTGTAAAGCTGATTTTCGTCAATTAATAAGTGCTGAAGATTCGGCAGTTCGTAAATCTCGTAAGGAAAGCTTGCGAAAGGGTTTTTAGATATCGAAAGCTCTTTAAGCTTTGAAAGGCGTGTGATTTCCTGAGGCAATTGATCGATTAGGTTCCCCGCTAATAAGAGTTGCTCCAAGTTAGACAATTTGCCTATACCCGATGGCAGTTGTGCAATGCGGTTACGCTCCAAATAAAGGCGTTTAAGATTCGAAAGGGTAAAGAGCTCGCTCGGCAACTCGGATAATAGATTATTCCTAATGAAGAGCCCCTCCAAGTTACGGAGATGTCCAATTTGTTCCGATATTTCTTTTATGGCATTGTCACTTAGCGATAACTTTTCCAAGCTCGCCAATCCCAGAATTTCGGTTGGAAATCGTGTAAGGCGGTTACCTCTAACAAACAACCCCTTAAGGTTTATTAATTTCGTAATCTCCGGTGGGAGGAACTCTATTTGGTTTTCACTTAACGATAGATTCTGCAAATATGGGAGAGTTGTTACCTGTGCGGGAACGGCGTCGAACAAGTTGCCCCCAATATATAAATGCTTCAGTTTTCTTAGACGGTTGATTGCGTCCGGAAGATAGGTCAAGCGATTGTGCTCTATGGATATATAGCGAAGCTTTTTGAGTTCTAGGAGTTGGTCTGGCAACTTTTCAAAGAAGTTTCGGTCTAGAAGAATTTCCTCAAGCTTTTCTAAGTTTACGATCTGGGGCGGAAGCGACTTAAGGTGATTCTCGCGTAGGTCCAAAGTTTTAAGTTCCGTGAGGGTGCCTAAGTTTTCGGGTAACAAAGAAATGCCTAGCCGTTTTGCTTTGAGAGACTGGATATTCGCGAATCGAAAGGTTGATTCAGGAATAGTTCCCCCCTCAGTGTCAGTTAGTTCTAATTCAAGAGTTAACGGCAACCCCCTATCGTCAATTAGTTCGAACTCGTTTTGCTCCATATATTAAAGCCACATTCTCGTCGGATTATCATTTGCTGTCTTCCAATTCCAAAACTGCTTTCCTGAATTTCTCGCTATCCCTGAACCTCGCGAACGAGCTGTCGGTCATCAAGTCGGACGAGCTTTCGCCCTCGAACATTCTGGCGTGGTGTTCGAAGGCGGGACGGAGGTGCTTGATGGCATTGTCCTCTTCGCCGTGCTTGCCGAGGCCGCGGGCCGTGACTGGGAATTTGTCCGCCGTATCGACGCATGCGGGAATACGCGTGGCGGCTAGTGCCAAAGGGTTCGGGAGTGGTCTGTTCATTTTTCTGTCCTTATTTATGGGAAAACAAGTTTGGTAGATGCTTTATAACACAAGGCTTTGCCGTCGGGCAATACCTATTTTTCCGGGCGCCCCGATTCGCCTCTTCCCTGCCGGCCGATTTGTCCTACACGCCCAATTTTTGATAAAGTCGATTTTCCTTGTCTGGGATCAATAGGTATGTCATCAAAATTTGAGAATTATCTGAACACGCATAACGAAGCCGCCTGGCTCGAAACCGTAGAATCGCTGGCCGCCGATATTCATGAGGTGGACCGCAACGCCGTCCGGATCTGGTTCCGGTTCTTTCCGCTGGAACTGTTCCGCTACCTTGAGTCGGCCGAGGACCTCGAAGCGACCGTCAAGCGTCTGGCGATCCAGGGCAACTACCGGGTGAAGGACCAGATCGATACATCACACCATTTCGTGTACGGACACCGATTCTGGCCCGAGGTCAAATCGGCGATCATCGCCGAAAACGAGCGCTTCGACGGCAGTGAACCGACGCTCGGCGACGTAATTACCAACATTGCCAGGGTTGTCAGCGAACGATCGAAGGCGCCCGTGTCACTAACGCTGGGTATCAGCGCCATCGGATTAATGACCCTGGTACAGTCCGGGCTCGAGGCCTTCAAAAGCTCTCCGGGCACCGTAAAAAAGCCGTCCGGACTGATGGCGAGCTCCCCGGACAAGATCGTCCGCGAACGAGCCAAAGACAGCTCGCAGGGCCTGTTCGGATTCCTCAAGACCATCGACAAAACATTCCGGGTGAACTACAAAACCCCGTCTTTTACAGGCGATTTCGAGATCATCAAGGACGAAGAAATAACCTCCGCGTCCGCCAAAGACCGCTCCCGCGACTGGCAATCCGCCGACCACCGGTGCTGGGAAGGCGTCGTCCCCGTCGAGTGTAAATCCGCTGCCTGCGGCACTTGCTGGGTCGGCGTACTGGGCGGAACCGAGAAACTTACCGAGGTAGAACGCCTCGAGCACAACGCGACCGAGCTGTTCGGCTACAACCAGCCCGAAGGCGATAAACCCTACCTGCGCCTCGCCTGCCAGTCCCGCGCCCACGGCGATGTCACTATCGTGGTCCCGCCCTGGAACGGCGTCTTCGGCCGCGAAGTCTATGGCGTCGACCACATAGAGCTCGAACCCGCAACCACTTCGGCCAAGAAAAACCGCACTATCGTAAAGGACGCGGTCAAAAACCAACTGATGTAACCAACATCCGATCCGTCTCCGAAGAGGCAGGGCGCGTCCCTGCCTTTTCCATTTTGGCCCTCAAATTCCGCCGCTAATTCTGCATCAAATTAATACACCCTCGCACCACCGCTTTTAGGCAATATTCCCGCTATGTATGCCTAAATACCTATCTTTTCTGCGTTTGGAACGGTATTTGCAAATCTCAGTTGCAACAGCTCTCCGTAGCGACCATTTATCGATAGTACTTATATATTGTTATGGCAACACCTTTAACAAAACTCTACCCACTGGATCGGACCGACGGCGCCGTTAAGAACGACGTAACCCCAAGGCCGACAGCGTCATACATTAACCGAGACCTTAGCCTGATCGAATTTTTCAGGCGCGTCCTGGACGAAGCCCGCGATGCGTCCAATCCGCTTCTTGAAAGGGTCAAATTTCTTTCCATCTTCTCGTCCAACGTCGACGAATTTTTCATGATCCGCATTTCCGGCTTGAAAACAAAGGCCGGCAGCATCGTCGAAGTTTCACCGGATGGCCTGACGGCCGCCCAGCAGCTCGCCGAAATACGCGCGCGGCTTCTGGAGATGAACGCGGCTCAAATGCGGGAGTTTAGGGAGGTAATTGCACCCGAGCTCGAGAATAACGGAATTGTATTGACATCGTACAATTCTCTTTCATCCCACGAACGTTCGGAAATGCAGAAGCTCTTTGAAGAGAGCATTTACCCGGTACTGACGCCGCAGGCGGTCGATCCATCGCACCCGTTTCCGTATATTTCAGGATCGAGCCTTAATATCGGAATTTTCGTAAAACCGGACCTCGCGCCACGCGTCGCGCGGGCTCTAAAGAACAAAGATTCCGAGATGTTCGTCCGGCTTAAGATCCCGCCGTTCCTCGATCGTCTGCTTCCGGTCCCGGGCCGCGAGGATGCGTTCATCTTCATCGAAGACGTGATCGCCGCCAACATTCGCCGCCTGATCCCGGATGCGAGCCCGGAAACGTGCTTTGCATTCCGGATCACACGCGACGCTGATATCGAACTGCGCGAAGCCGAAGCTGAAGATCTCCTTGAAATGATGGAACAAAATCTCCGCGAACGGCGCTTCGGGGATGTGGTCCGACTGGAGGTTTCAAGCGGAATGCCGAACGAGATGCGTGAATATCTGCGCGATTCGCTCGGGCTCGATGGTGCCGACGTTTACGACGTCGACGGTCCGTTGGATCTGACCGGACTGGCGGCTCTTACAAAGCTAAACCGGCCGGAGCTTAAGGACAAACCACTTCGCGTCCAACGGCCGGAAGTCTTCAACGGCAAAGAGTCGATGTTCGACGTTATAAAACGCGGCGATGTGATGCTACATCACCCATTCATGCCCTATGGCATAATCACGGAATTCATCGCTGAGGCAGCCGAAGACCCGAACGTCCTCGCGATAAAAATGTGTCTGTATAGGATGGGCGAGAATTCGCCGATCCCGCCGCTGCTGATTCGCGCAAGCGAGCTCGGTAAGCAGGTCACCGTTCTGATCGAGCTGAAGGCCCGTTTTGACGAAGAGAACAATATTGAATGGGGCAAGCGCCTCGAGCGTGCGGGCGTTCATGTCATTTACGGCCTTTTAGGCCTAAAAACGCATGCCAAGACAACTCTGATCGTCCGACGGGAAGGCGATGAACTTCGCCGCTATGTCCATGCCGCGACCGGAAACTATAACCCGGAAACGTCCGCGGGATATACGGACCTAGGGCTACTTACCGTCGATGACGAGATCGGGGCAGACGCTACCGAACTGTTCAATTTTCTGACCGTTTATTCACAGCCCAAGCAGTTCAACAAGTTGCTGGTCGCGCCGATCAACCTTCGTCAGCGGATGATCGAGATGATCGGCCGGGAGGCGGCACATGCCCGTGCCGGCAGGCCTGCCCGTATCGTCGCGAAGATCAACCGCCTTGCCGACACCGAAATTGTTCAGGCCCTTTACGACGCATCACAGGCCGGCGTCAGCATAGACCTGATAATTCGCGGGATCTGCACGCTTCGGCCCGGTATTCCGGGTCTATCAGATAATATTCGAGTTCGCAGCATCGTTGGGCGCCTGCTCGAACATAGCCGCGTCTACTATTTCGCAAACGGCGGAAATGAGGAGGCATTCATCGGCAGTTCTGACTGGATGCCGCGAAACCTCGACCGGCGGGTCGAAGTGTTGACTCCGATAACGGACCCGCACTTGCGGTCTTTCATAAAGAATAATTACCTCGAACCGTATTTGCGGGACAATGTGAAAGCGCGCGAGCTTCGGGCAGACGGACATTACGCCAGGCTTACGCCGCGTGAGGGTGAGAAACCGTTCAACAGCCAGGAATCATTCGAAGGCGAATCAAATCTCTTTGATCTTAAACGGCACGGCGGGTGAACGGATTGCTTAACATATTGAAATAACTTGATTTAATATTGTGATTATTGGGAGGGTATGATGTTTAAAATCCAAGCTTTACGCAGTTTGGTCGTGACGGTCTTGTTGGTCGGGCTAGCCGGTTCCGGGGCATATGCCCAGAAATCGGAAAAAGACTCAAAAGCCTCGAAAAAGGCAAAGGCGGCTGCTCAGGCAGCGAAAGCTCCTGCTAAGATGTGGGAGCGCGTTAATATTCGATCGCGGGACCTTTTTGACGGGCCCGGCGGCGACCGTATGCGGCCGAATCTCAGCAATATAAAGTTTATTAAAGAAGAAACCGGCGGCCACAATAAAAAGTACCGGATCAGCGATGGCTCGGGCCGCATATGGGTAGCAAAACTCGGCCGCGAGGCTAGGCCGGAAACTGCCGCGGTTCGGCTGCTTTGGGGCCTGGGATATATGACGGAGATCAATTACCTTGTCCCGAAGATCACGATTCCCGGCAAAGGTACGTTTGAGAACGTTAGGCTTGAGGCTCGTCCGGACAATGTGGACCGGCTGGAAGAATGGAGTTGGAAGGACAATCCTTTTGTCGGCACGAAAGAGCTTAACGGCCTTAAGATGATGATGGTGTTCCTCAACAACTGGGACGTGCTGGATCTTCAGAACAAGGTCTTGTTGGTCCAAACCGCCAAAGGTCCGGAACGACATTACATCGTAAGCGATCTGGGCTCGACATTAGGCAGCCTCGGGAATAATAATCTGCCCATCTTTTACCGCTTCGGACGGACCACCGGGAAACCCGAAGATTACATCGATTCCAATTTTATACGCGAATACGAAGACGGCCAGTTAAAACTCTCATACAAAGGCAAGAATCGCGGTCTGTTCAAAGGATTTACCATAGCTGATGGGCGTTGGCTGCTCAATCTGCTGAACGAGCTGACTGATAAACAGATAAGCGATGCATTTCGAGCGGCGGCTTATTCTCCGTCTGATGTTCAAACGTACACTCGGGCGGTCCGAAACAGGATCGCTGAACTTGAGCGTGTGACCAGCGGCCAGAACGTAGCGGAAAACTAAAATCAAATGAACACCGGCAAATTGATCGTAGTCGGGGTAATTACATTGGCGGCAGCGATCGCCCTGATTCTATACCTGAACCAGTCGGCGTCGCCGCCTGCCGCTGCGTCCAATACTACCGTGGCCGCGTCACCTCAGCCTGCGGCGGACGAAAACCCGTTTCTCGCGGCTATGGCACAGGAGTCAGCTCCACCGGCTCCCGTACATTGGATCGAGGACCTGCTGAACATCATTTTTCGTCTGTTCCTGGCCGTTATTTTTTCGGGTATTCTCGCATTCCGGCCGCGGCAGGACGTTCCGTTGTTCAGGCGCAGCCTGTTCGTTTCGCAAACACAGATACTGCTTTCGGTCGTGGCGGCCGCACTGATGATGATCGTCGGCGATAACGCCGCACGCGCCTTCGCTATATTCGCCGCTGTGTCACTCGTTCGGTTCCGTACGAACATCCGCGACCCAAAGGAGATAACCGTACTCCTTATAAGCCTTGCACTTGGCCTGGCCGCTGGCGTTGGCCGATGGGAGCTGGGCATCGCCCTGTGTCTCTTCGCTCTTGCATTGTTGTGGCTTCTCGAATACAACGAATCCGCTTCTGTCTATCGCTCAATGGAGCTTACGATAAAGTCACGAGATACGGACCGATCACAGGCGATCCTGAAAAAGCTCTTCAACAAGTACAGAATCGACGCGGAGATGCGCGAACTGGACCCGCCGGATGAAAAGAACCCGATCGGCGAGATAGTTTACTATCTGAATCTGCGTTTGAACCTGTCCACGGACCACTTAAGCGACCGGATCATGCGGCTCGACCCGAAGAATATCGAGGGCATCCAGTGGTCGCAGAAAAAGGGTGCGACAGATATCTACCAATAAAAATGGCGGGCCTCTCCGGGTCCGCCATTCTTGCATTAAATTAGTTCGAGCTTTAGTTACCGGTGCTAGCCGCCGTCTTTAGCGAGGCGTTGGCGGCAGTAGCGGCACGTGTCGAATCAAGTCGTTTTGCGTAAGATTTAACATACGAACCGAGCGCGCCGTGGACCGGCCAGCTCGAATAATCATAGTTCTTCATTTCTTTGTAAGCCTGGTCGTAGTCCCAGCCAAATTTGGTCATGCGATAGATAGCACCCGTCATTCCGGTCCTGTGCTTTCCGGCTTTGCAGTGAACGTAAACCGTTCCCGTTGCCGGATCTTCCATAACCTTAAGAAATTCAGCGATTTGCGATTCCTTCGGCGATTTCCATCCGCTCATCGGAATGTTGACATAATGCATTCCCGCGGCTTCTGCGGCGGATTTTTCATAGCTGGTCGGATCGTTGCGGAGGTCGATGATCGTCTTGATGCCAAGAGCCGCGAGAGCGGGGTAATCGTCGGGCTCGGGCTGTCCGCCGCGATAATATGTGTCGGTCATCTGGCCGAAATTGATGATGTCGATGTTGGGAAACTGTGACGGTGATGTCTGTGCCGAAACGGCTGCGAAACTGAACAGTGCGATCGAGGCGGCCGCAACCATATGCAGGAACTTGTTTTTCATTTACTTCTCCCCTGAAATGCTTTTGCCGAGACGCAAAGATTCTTTGGGACCTGGCCCCGGCTATCCTTCTTTCCAATTGCTAAGTCTGTTGATTGAACTAGACCAAAAATACCGGCTTCCTTACACTGTATTCTTGATCGCGATATTTCTAAGAAGCGTTACAAATTTATTCGGTTGCCACAATTTTCAATAGAATGTCCACAACAGACGAAAACGCCGGATTTCCGCCCGCAGGATATGTCCTTATCGCGGTCCTTTTATGGAGCACGGGCGGGATGTTCATCAAGCTTACCACGCTCGATGCCTACCAGGTAACATTTTTCCGGTCGCTTCTCGCAGGCCTGACGGTTGCGGTCCTTACGAGAAAACATGGTTTTAAGATCGACCTTTTCGGCATTTTCGCGTCAGTAATTTACGCAATTCTTTTGTTTCTCTTTGTTTGGGCGACAAAGATGACCACCGCTGCTAACGCGATATTTCTTCAATATACGGCACCGATCTATATTCTGATCCTCGCACCGTTCGTGATCGGCGAAAAATTTCACGTGCGAGACCTATTTACAGTCGCGGTCTGCATAGGCGGCATGAGTCTGTTCTTCGTCGGGCAGCTCGAACTATCGGATATTCAGGGGAACATCGCCGCACTCGGATCCGGCATCTTCTACGGCCTTTATGTGATGCTGCTTCGGCACCCGAAGGCTACGGGTTTAAACCCTGCCATAACGGTTATTTACGGCAATCTGCTGCTGGCCCTTGCTACACTGCCCGCGGGGATATCAGCCCTGCCCGTTCTCAACCTTACTGACCTCGCCGCCGTCAGCTTTTTGGGGATATTTCAGATCGGCGTCTCGTATATGCTCTTTATCAAAGGGGTTAAAGGCGGGACGCGGCCATTGGACGCGAGCATAATCGGCTTTATCGAACCACTGCTCAATCCGGTTTGGGTTTTCCTGTTCATCGGCGAGAGGCCGTCGAATTGGGCCATTCTCGGCGGCATTATAATCGTGTCGGCCGTGGCGTTTCACACGCTCCGGCAATACGCCCGCCGCCCGGCTCTGGAAGCTTGATAATTAAAAAGGCCGGGGCTTTATTACAACCCCGGCCTCTCGAGCGATAACTTACAACAGTTGACCGCTTCTATCCGTCAAATCCGTCGGTGTTATTTCGTCTTACAACACGCGCGATCGGGTCATCCGTCAGCCTCAGAGCATCGGACACCATCATCTGTCCGTCCAGCTTTACGCGAAACGTAAAATATCCCTTTGCCCAATCCTTCATCTTCGGGGCCTTTGTCTGCCATTGCCCGACCGCGGTCAATCCCTTGATCGGAACCGAGATCGGATTGTCGAACGGGTGCTGGGCCGATCCCGAATTAAATAATATCTCGACCGAGGCGTTCGCATTGATCGCCTGTTTGTTCAGCGTGATAATGATCGAGACGGAATCGCCGATGCCTGCCTGATTCCTGCCCCAATTTGCCGACCTGATCACGGAACTGATGGTTTTGGCGTCCTTTAATTCCCTGTTCTCCGCCGTGGGTGATTTCGGCACGGGCCCGCGTCCTCTGCCGATGCCGCCTAAATATGACATTTCGTTAACTCCTGCGTTCTGAATATTTTCGAGCCTTCGGGAAAGCCGCTCATTAGCCTCCCATTTCCAAACGCGTCATTTCGCGCTCAATTCTATCGTTGGCATCTACGAGCTTTAGATGAGCAGGCCTCAAATCTTTAACAAACCCGTAATGTTATGATAAACTTCGCTTATAGTCCTTAGAACGAGCCCTATTGCTTGTTTAATTACCTTTAGATACTGCTTTAATATAGATCTTGTTGGTGTTTATTTTGGAGAACTTCAAATATGACTAACCTAAATATTCCCTCGAACGTAACCAATAAAATGCTGATCGACTGGGTTACCGAGATGGCCGAACTTCTCAAGCCCGACGGCGTGCATTTTTGCGACGGTTCGGACGAGGAATACGACCGCCTGTGCCAGCAGATGGTTGAAAGCGGCACGTTTATCAAGCTGAACGAAGAAAAGCGTCCGAATTCGTTCCTGGCCCGCTCGCATCCGTCCGACGTTGCCCGCGTCGAAGACCGCACCTACATATGTTCGCGTGCGAAAGGCGATGCCGGCCCGACGAACAATTGGATGGCTCCGGACGAAATGAAAGCGACGCTTACGCCGAAATTCGACGGTTCAATGCGCGGCCGTACGATGTACGTCATTCCCTTCTGCATGGGTCCGATCGGTTCACCCATTTCTCAGTTCGGCGTCCAGATCACTGATTCGCCTTATGTCGTCGTCAACATGAAGATAATGACGCGTATGGGCAACAAGGCGCTCGAAGCGATGGCGGACGGCCCGTTCGTCAAGTGCCTGCATTCGGTAGGAATGCCGCTCGAACAGGGCCAGGCGGACGTCGCGTGGCCGTGCTCGCCCGATCCGAAAAATAAGTATATCGTCCATTTCCCCGAGGAAAGCGCCATCTGGAGCTACGGTTCGGGTTACGGCGGCAACGCGTTGTTGGGCAAGAAATGCCTCGCGCTCCGCATTGCTTCTACGCTCGGCCGCGACCAGGGGTGGCTCGCTGAGCATATGCTGATCGTCGGCGTGAAATCGCCGGATGGGCAGAAGGATTACGTCTGCGCTGCATTCCCGTCCGCCTGCGGCAAGACAAACTTCGCGATGCTAATTCCGCCCAAGGAATTCCGCGAAGAAGGCTGGGAGATCACGACCGTCGGCGACGACATTGCGTGGATCAAACCCGACGAGACCGGCAAACTATTCGCCATTAATCCCGAAGCCGGATTCTTCGGCGTCGCTCCCGGGACGAATTACAAAACGAATCCGAATGCGATGGATTCGATCCGCGAAAATACCATCTTTACGAACGTTGCGCTGACCGATGACGGCGACGTCTGGTGGGAAGGCATGGACGGCGAAAAGCCCGCACACCTGATCGATTGGCAAGGCAACGATTGGACGCCGGCCAGCGAAAAGCCCGCCGCTCATCCGAACGCACGCTTTACCGCTCCGATCACGCAATGCCCCGTGGTTGACGAAGACTTCGACAACCCGAAAGGCGTTCCCGTATCGGCATTCATCTTCGGCGGCCGCCGCAATTCGGTCGTTCCGCTGATCCAGCAGTCGTTCAACTGGTCCTTTGGCGTCTATATGGCGGCGACGATGGGTTCGGAAATGACCGCTGCGGCGTTTGGAAATATCGGCGAGGTCCGCCGCGATCCGTTCGCGATGCTGCCTTTCTGCGGATATCATATGGGCGATTATTTCAGCCACTGGCTGGATTTCGGCCGTCATATCCCGAACCCGCCGCGTATCTTCTCGGTCAACTGGTTCCGCAAGGACGAGGACGGCAAGTTCCTCTGGCCGGGTTACGGCGAGAATATGCGTGTCCTCAAATGGATCGTCGAACGCGCACGCGGAAAATCCATTGGTGTCGAAACTCCGCTCGGATGGATGCCCCGTTATTCCGATATGGACTGGCGCGGGCTCGATTTTACCGAAGAACAGTTCGACAAGGTCATGAGTCTCGACCGCGATATGTGGATCAAAGAGATATCGACACACGACGACCTCTTCTTCAAACTCTACGATCGCCTGCCGAAGGAAATGACGTACATCCGCGAACTGCTCGTCTCGAACCTCTGGCGTTCGCCTGAGCTCGGCCTCGCGGCACCACGCCCTGAAGCGGTCGAACCGCTAAAGGCCGCCGGCAAGGCTGAATAGTAGCCAGATCGAATGAACTAATGCGGAGCATCGGATCTTCGGTGTTCCGCATTTTTGCGCCTTCCCGCCGTTTGACCAAGAAAATCATTGACTTAAAACACGCTTGAGAGTATAAGTTCGTCTAATTCCCTTACAACGGCTGTTTGACTGTAGGCTCTTCCACGGTCCGGCGGCTGATCTTCCGGCCATTCGCGGCGTCGCTCGCCCGAAAGGTCTTTTTTATTTTGTCCTCACACGGACAACGAATTCGGAGGTTCGATCAATATGAAACGAATTACGCTCTTCTGCGCTATCGCGCTCCTCGCGATGGGAACCTTTGTTTTTTATCAGGTTTCCGCACAACATCACAAAACCGTTCCTGTTTCGCTGGTCACACAGGATGAAAACGCCGTGGATAACGCCACGGTATCGTTCGGTGCATGGATGACCAACCCGCCGCTGGACCGATTCCCGAACAACGCAAACAACCAATTTCCGCGCACCAGAAATCATCACGTCGTGGTACCGCGGATCGCTACGATCCGCACCGGCGGTACGGTCAATTTCGTAATCGGCGGTTTTCACGTCGTGGCGATCTATGACGGCAACCGTCTGCCGTCGGAAATAGATACGACCAACCTTATCCTGCCGGCGAATCCTCCGGGACAGAACCCGCCGGGGCCGCCGATCATCAACGATCCCGTGGGCCGCATCTATCGCGGGCTCGACCCGACGGTTCTTCCGTTGAACGCTCAACAAGACCGTGTCGAGGTCGTTCATTTCGACCGTCCCGGCCTGTATCTGGTCATCTGCGCCGTGCTTCCGCACTTCCAGGAAGGAATGTACGGTTATGTCCGTGTCGTCGGCCGCGGCGATTTTCCCGGCGATAATGGCAATAACGGACAAAAGCAGTC
>JAEZIT010000017.1 GCA_023436495.1 Acidobacteriota bacterium | reverse complement strand
GAACCCGTCGCGCGAAAAGTAAAACGGCCGGCAGTAATGTCGATGGTCGTTTGATCGAAAACGGCGGGCGTCATCTGCGAAGCGATAAACCGCTGCCAGATCAGGCGGTAAAGCTTTAGCTCATCGGCGCCGAGCGCACCAGCAAGGCTGTCAGGCGTGCGGTTCACGTCGGTCGGCCGGATGGCTTCGTGCGCGTCCTGCGCGTCTTTTTTCGAACGGTAGAAATTCGGCTTTGCGGGCAGATAAGCGTCGCCGAATTTTCCGCCAATGTAGTCACGCACCTCGTTCAGTGCCGCGTCCGAAACGCGCGTCGAATCGGTACGCATATATGTGATCAGGCCAACGGCTCCCTCGGAACCGAGTTCGATGCCCTCGTATAGCTTCTGCGCGGTGGCCATCGTTCGCTTTACGGAAAAGCCGAATTTGCGGGCCGCTTCCTGCTGGAGCTTAGACGTGATAAATGGCGGCGTCGCGTTTCGTTTTCGCTCTTTCGTAGCGACGGAATCGACGACGAAGCTCTCCTTTTCGGCTTCGGCGACGATTGCGGCGGCTTCGTCTTCGGTTTTGACGTGGGTTTCGCCAGGTTTGAGGTCCTCGTCGAATTTGCCGGTTTTGACGGTCTTATCCTCAACCTTGTATAGCTTCGCATCAAAATTCGGCGGAAGCGCAGCGGTCAGATTAGCAACGATCGACCAATATTCGGTTTTTACAAATGCTTCGATCTCGCGTTCGCGTTCCACGACGAGACGCACGGCGACGGTCTGCACACGTCCGGCGGACAATTTGCCGCCGATAGACTTCCAGAGGATAGGCGACACCTTGTAGCCGACGAGGCGGTCGAGAATGCGGCGGGCCTGCTGTGCATCGACGAGGTCGCGGTTTACCTGTTTCGGTTCCTTGAACGCATCCTTGATGGCATTCTTCGTGATCTCGTTAAACATAACGCGATAGACGGGTATCGCGGGTTTTTTGGGAACGATCTCTTCTGCAAGATGCTGGCAAATGGCCTCGCCTTCGCGGTCGGGGTCGGCCGCGAGATAAATGGCATCGCTCGTCTTGGCGGCCTTTTTCAATTCGGAAACGATCTTTTTATTATTGCGTTTCTTGGTATCGGGTATGACCTCGTAATGCGGTTCGAAATTATTTTCGACGTCCACGCCGAGCTCTTTGGCCGGAAGGTCCTTGATATGCCCGATCGACGCCAGAACCGTGTAATCCTGCCCGAGGTATTTATTGATCGTTTTCGCCTTCGCCGGCGATTCTACTATTACTAAACTTTTTCCCATCGTAAAAAAAGATGCCAGATGCGTGAAAGAACGCTCTGACATTCTGACTTCTAACACCGAAACTCGTACCGTGTCAACGCGACATTAGAACATACGCGATTTCCGATTTCCTGACAAACGACGCCGGATCAAATGCGCCGGGCGTAATTCTTACCAGGCAGAACTCGTATAAGGTCGCGGATATCCAGCGAGACAAGGACCGCGTTCAGGTCGCCAAAAGCGAGGCCGCTGCTCTCGAGCAATTGGTCGATATGCACCGGTTCGTCCGGCGAAAGCAGCGTCCAGATCTTTCGCTCGTCGCGGCTGAGGTCTGCTGGCGTTAACTCCTGCTGCTTGCCGCGGCCGTTCTGCTGCGGTTCGCCTTCCACCTTTGGCGGAAGTATCGCGGCGGCTATATCGGCCGGCAATTCGGCGACGACGTCCTGCCACTGTTGGACGAGCTTTGCTCCCGCCTTTATCAGATAATTTGTCCCGAACGAATTTCGCGAGGTGATATTTCCCGGCACCGCCATGACCTCGCGATTTTGCTCCATCGCGAGACGCGCCGTTATCAGCGATCCGCTGCGTTCGGATGCCTCAATGATCAAAACTCCATGGCTCAGCCCGCTTATGATGCGGTTTCTATACGGAAAGTTTTCCTTTATTGGCGGCGTGCCGAGCGGGAACTGTGAAACAATAGCCCCGCCGGAGGCAAGTATTTCATCGATAAGCTTTTTGTTTTCTTTAGGATAGACGCCGTCTATACCAGTGCCGACGACCGCTACGGTACGCCCCTGGCCGCGAATGGCGCCGCGATGCGCGGCGGTATCGATACCGCGGGCGAGTCCTGACACAACGCATATACCACGCGAGGCAAGGTCTCGGGCGAGCATTTCCGAAGCATTGGCACCGTATGTCGAACAAAGCCGTGAGCCGATAACCCCGACGCCGGGCTGCTCGAAACACGCCTGCCAATCGCCGCGGACGTAGAGCGTAATTGGCGGGTCGGAAATTTCGCGAAGCATGTAGGGATAGCTGCCGTCATCGAGAATTAGTACATCGCCGCCCATTTCCTTGACGCGGTCGAATTCTTCGGCGGCCTTATAGTGAAATTCGCGTTTAAGGATGCTGTCGATCGTTTCGGGATTGAGGCGGAGGGATTCGAGTTCGCTTCGGCGCGCGTGAAATACATTCTCAGCCGAGCCAAAGCGCTCCAGCAGCTTCGTAGCCGCACGCGGCCCAACGCCGGGGGTCATGTTGAGGGAGATCCAGTCGCGCATATTTTGGATTTTAGATTCTGGATTTTGGATTAGAAGTCGTTCGAGATCGAATGGTCTTGATTGATGCTACGGTCATCGCCAGGATCTCGTCGACCTCTTGCATCAGAGGCAGCAGCAGCCGCTCGGGGAAAATATCCGCTTCGATCAAAAGTTCCATCCAATACAGGCATTCGTCCACCTCTTCTTCGACGATCGCAAGTTTATGTAACACATCTGCCGTCGATTTGCCGCGGCAGGCGGCTCGATAATTTGCGCCGACCGACGTTCCGCATCGAATAATCTGTTTGCCGATGATCTCCGCCGCCCACGTGTTCGGGAACGATGCGGTCATTCTTATGATACGAAGCGCGACATCTTTGGTGCGTCGTTTGAATTCCTGTTCTGTCATTTAATTAGGTATTTGATCCGTTCGAGAATCCAAAATCCAAAATCTAAAGTCTAAAATCCGAATGGCGGAGGCGTGTGGGAGTCGAACCCACCCAGGCTTGCTCTCACAAGCCCGCTGACGGTTTTGAAGACCGCGCCCATCACCGGACAGGATGCGCCTCCGTGATCTTGAGATCAAGGCTCAGAATATTCGCACTTAACGCCTTTTGTCGAGTAGGGTTCGAATTTTAGAGTTTTCAGGTTTGCGGTCCAGAGGCGCGACGGAACATACGTCATGCGGCTGCGGAAGATGCGCCCGATGCCGACCAGGTTCGGGATGTATCGGCCGTTTTGTTTGCATTCGATCGCGGGATCGCCGTGGAAGAAGATATAGTCTCTGGTCGTCGCGGCCGGAAATGAGAGTACGTCTTTGACGCGCCATGCGGTTACTCCGGTACTGTCGCGGCCTTCGGAGATTTCGAGCCAGAGCATTCGCGTTTTGCCCTTATCGACCATCGCGATGCCGGTCAGCGGATCCGCGTCAATATCGCCGATCAGGCCGCCACCATTGTGCGTAAGGGCGTCGGGCATCTGCGATCCGGGATTGACTGCCTTATATACAAGTCCGATATAGCGGCTGCCATCGGCGGCTTGCGGGTGTACGGCCGCTGCGGACGCGAACAGGATGAATAGTATGGTCAGCGTTCTCATATGTTGTGGTCCGAGAGCAAAAAGGCTGTAACGAGGGCCGTACGGCCTGCGATGTCGCTAACGAGGATATGTTCTTGCAGCGTGTGTGCCCCGGCGCCGGCGATGCCGAGGCCGTCGAGGACCGGGACGCCGAGTGCTGCGACGAAATTGCCGTCGGAGGCTCCGCCGACCTGCATTTCGCCCAGCTCGTAATCAAACGAAGCGGCGACCGCTTTTGCCTTTTCGAATAATGAAACGACCGCGTCTGTGCGCTCCATTGGCGGGCGGTTGATACCGCCGGTGATCTCGAGCGAGACGCGCGGGTCAAAGCTCTTCAGCGATGCCATTTCGCGGCCGATGCGTTCGGCTTCGGACACTTTCGTGAAACGGACGTCGACCTCGCAAACAGCATGTTCGGGAATCACGTTCGACGTTGTGCCGCCGCTGATGGTCGTAGCGTTGACGGTCGTGCCGGCGGCGAGGTCGTTCATCGCCTGGATCTTCTCTATTTGCCGAGCTATCTCAAGAATGGCGCTCGCGCCCTTTTCCGGTTCCAGCCCCGCGTGCGCGGGAATGCCATGCGTCCGTAGCGTGTACATTCCGGTACCTTTGCGACCCGTTTTTACCTTTCCGTCGAAAGACGGTTCGAAGACGAGACAGAATTCAGCGTTCGCCGCTTCGCGTTCGACGACGGCGCGTCCGGAGCGGCTGCCGACCTCTTCGTCGCAAGAAAGCAGGATAGTAAGAGGACGCGGCGGACGCTTACCGCTCGCGGCGAAATACCGCAGCATCTCAAGCATAAGGACGATGTTCGCCTTCATGTCGAAGATGCCGCAGCCGTAGAACCTGTCACCTTCGATGCTCGTTGGGTTTTGCGCCCGCGTGCCGACCGGATGGACAGTGTCCGTGTGCCCGAGGACAAGAACGGGCTTTTTGTCAGAAGGGAAAGCTCGGATGATCAGGTGAATCCCGGTTGCGTCAACCGGTAAACGCTCGATCGCAAACTCGCCGGAGATCGTGCCGAGCTCCCGTTCGATCCAATCAGCCACGGCGGCGCTGCGCGCGGCATCGTACGACGGCGATTCGATGTCGACGATCTCGCGCGTGCGGTCGATGAAGGCTTGCTGCCTTTCCTGAAAGAATTGGAGAAGCTCCGTAGGGTTCATCTATTGATTCGTGCCAGCGGCCCCGAAGATCGAGTTAAAAATCTCGGCCATTCTATATCCGGCGATTGCCAACTGCTGTTCGGACAATTTGAACGCCTTTTGAGTGTACTGTTTCGAAGGCATCTCGTTACGGCGAAGGTCGGACGAGAAAACGTCCGCGATCGCGAGCTTGACGCCTTCGTCCTGCCATTCTTCGTATTTACCGCCGTTTATGCGGCCGCGCAGTTTGTCGTACGAGTATTTTTTCATCAGCGAACGAGCGATGGGGTCTACGTAATCCGAATCGCAAGCGTCGTTTTTCCGCGTAATGTTTCTGCCGATGATCGAATCCCAGAACCAGTGCAGATTTACCTGCTGGTCGCGAGGCGTGTTCGCAGGCGTGAGGTGAAACAAGTTACCGCCCTGATCGCCTTTGGGTTCGGTTTCGGTGACACGTGCCGATGTGTGAAGCGGTTGATGGATATCGCCTACGATATGCTCGATCCATGCAACCGCCAAAGCTTTTTCATGTTTGTCGCCGGAGGGATCGCGTAAAAGCTTTTCAAATTCGAAGAGCTTTTCGACCGCCTTGCCACCATCATCAGGGGCGGGCAGAAATTCCACCTTCCCGTTGACCGACCGCCAGAAATCGTCCGAATAATGCCAGTTGCCCTTGTGATATTTCTTAAATCGATTCGGGAATTTGCGGTCGCGTACGATGTCCGGCCAAGTGCTGGCGATCATGAAGAATTCTAGCTTTTTCGCGCCGTCCGAACGCGAGTTATACGGCAGATAAAACGTGGAAAGCTGTGCGTCCTCAGGTGCTTCGAGCAGGACGGCAATGACCTTTTCGCGGACGTCGGGTGTCATCTGCTGCCACGCAATATAACTCGAGATCTTATGTCCAGTATCGTCCCAACCAAAGGCGGATATGGCGAAAAACAAGATCAAAACGGTAAGAAAAGCGGTAAATCCAAGGTTATTTTTCATTTTCGGCTCCGGGTGTGTCCGTATTTGATTTTAACCAAATAAAGGAATTAGCGAAAGCCGCGCCCGACCGGGGACTTTCCGAACAAACCTGTGTACCCCAAAAACATCAAAATAATGCAAAACTTTCTGCTTGATTCGTTCTTTATTACGGAACACGGATCAATTGGTATTTTTGTGAGGAGGTAAGTACGTTATGCAGGCAGTGTTAGAACAGAATTTGATTGCGGAGGCGATCATCAACCGGAGCGAAATTCCGTTCGGAAAGAAGATCGGCATTATCGGAAAGCTTTTCGGCTGCTGGCACAAGGAAATGAGCCGGCCGTTCACGACCCGTAGTTCCTCGTACCGCTCATGTCTGGATTGCGGTGCCCGCCGGCATTTTGATCCGGCCGATTTTAAAACATCCGGCCCATATTTTTATCCGCCCAGCGAACACGTCGGCGGCAATTAATTTGGTTCTCTCCCCTGTGTAGTACGAAAAGGAGCGGCGTTATGCGTCGCTCTTTTTTGATCTGCCTTCGGGAAAAGCTGCTTTATCTTCAGGAACTTTGTTGACGAAAGCGGCGTTCGGCGTTTAGCATTTTTCTGGAGATATTTATGAGTTTCACATTGCACGATATGAGTTCCGAAGGATTCGAGTTCACTTCGAACGTATGGAACTGGAAGGCCGCGCTCGAGCTGATCAAAAGCTTTGACATGATCAGCGAGGGCCGCATAAGACAGATGGGCTATAACGCCACTGGCGTTAAGGTCGAGATGGATGACGCACACGCTATCGGCGAAAAGATCCGCGACCACGTCCTGCCGAAACTATCGCCCGGCAAGCGGATCTTTGCCGATTTGACGGTAACGGATGCTCCCGACGACATGACCCTCCATCGCGACGAGGACGAACAGTGGAAAAATTATAGCGTAAGCTATGACTGGCTGAAGGAGTTTTCCGAATTTTGCCTGCGTTCGAAAGGGTTTCAGATATTTTAAATAGAATGGAATAGGGACGCGGCCGGCAAACGCCCAGTAAAGACCCGGCAGGCTATCCATTCTTTTTACGATGGAATTTTTTAACGATATTGTCAGCGCGGTCGAACCGTTCTTTAAGAACCTGTGGGTACAGATCTCGCTGCTGATCATATTTGCCACGGTGCATGGTTATGCCGGTGCCTGGCTAGCGGTGCGAATGCTCTTTCGCCCGCGAAACCCCGTCAAGCTGCTCGGAATCACGATCTTTCCTCAGGGAATGATACCGCGCCATCGCGACCGCCTTGCGAACGCGATAGGCAAAGCCGTCGGAGACGAGCTAGTGTCGCAGGAGACGATCCTCGAACAACTTACAGGAAAGGATTTTCTACGGCGAAAGATCCAGGGCGTTGTTGATTCTTACACCGACGAGGTCCTGTCGCGCGATTATCCCTCGTTGATCGAAGCTCTGCCGAAGAACGTTCGCGAACCGGTTCTGGACGCCATTTCGGGTTTGCAGCGAAAGGTCGCCGCTTATATTGAGGGCGTTCTGAAAAGCGAGGAATCGCTAGAAACGATCCGCAACTTCGTCGAACGCCGTGTCGATGATGTTCTGTCACGGCGCGTGTCCGAAGTCGTTGATGATGAATCGTTTGAAAAGATCGTCGGCTTTCTTGAAGAACGCATTCGCGGAGCGGTACGCGCGCCGGCGTTTGAAAATCAGATCCGTGATTTTATAAGCCGCCGCCTCGATGATATCGCGAATACACAAACGCCTCTGGGCGAAATGTTCACTGACGATGCTGTGGCTCTGCTGAAGGAAAAAGCGACGGCGCAGATCTCGCCGATGGCTCATCACCTGACGGAGATAGCCGCGGCGGAACGTACACGGAACCAGATCGGGTCGCTCATAAAACATGAGGTTCATGAGTATTACGAAGGGCTGCCGTTCTTTAAAAAGATCTTTGTCTCGCGCGAAAATCTGTTGAACGAGGTGGATGACCTTGTCAATGTAAGCCTTCCGAAGCGCATCGAAGAAACACTGAAGGGTGATTTCTTTGCCGAAGAGGCCCGGAATTTCATTAACACTAGTATTGACGGAGCGATGTCGCGGCCGCTGCCGGAGGTGATAGGCACGATCAACCCCGAACAACTTGACCGCCTGAAACAGCAAATAACGAAGAGCGTCCTGTCGCTGCTGCAGGGTGACGAGACGATGCGAAGCGTTTCGGCATATCTGACCGATACTCTGGAGAAGCTTCGCCCGCACAGCATCGATGCGATAATGCAGACGCTTCACCCGGAATCGGAACAAAAGCTGAAGAACATGCTTTCGAAAGGTTTGCTGAGCGTACTCAGCCGCGAGGAAACCTCAAATATCGTCAATTCCGTACTGTCGAGCCAGATCGACCGGCTGCTGTCCGCACCGATCGGCCGTCTCTCCGACCACCTTCCCGATTCCAAGATGCGCGAGGCCAGCACGTCGCTGACCGATGCCATCGTCACAGCCGTTCATCAGAAACTGCCTGAAGCGATCAAGGAATTCGATGTAGCCGGCGTTGTACGCGAAAAGATACATACATACCCGGCCGAAAAGCTCGAATCGCTGGTGATGTCTGTCGCCAAGGAGCATCTACGCACTATTGAGTTGTTCGGCGCTTTTTTCGGACTGGTCATCGGCATTGTCCAGGCGATACTTTCCTATTGGGCATTCGCGAAATAGACCGTAGACTTTCGTCTTCTATTACGGAAACCTCCCAGATCCAGGCAATAAATTTGCGGTCGCTCGAATTTTAGCGAACTTTTTGACGTCGGATTCCGTTCTTCCCTTCTAGCTGAATATACGGCTCGGAGGAATTATGAAAAAGGTAGGAATTATAGTTTTTGCAGCAACGCTTGTCGTAGGTGTCGCCGTTGCGGGTCTATTTTCATTCGGCCGTGTTTCCGGCCGCATTCTTAATATCTCGATCGACCGGCCGGTCACCGGTTCGGGCGTTCCGGCCTCTGAAGAGCGGAATGTCGCAGAATTTAGCGGAATTGACGCCAGCGGCATGTTTCATGTCGATATCACCTCGGGCAAGGAGCAGTCCGTTCGGATAGAAGCGGACGATAACATCCTGCCCCGAATACAAACAGAGGTCCGCGGCGGCGTGCTTCATCTCGAATCTGAGGGCCGCATCAATATGAGCACACCGGTCCGCGTGACGATCACGATGAATGATCTGGAAAGCATCGATGCCTCAGGAGCATCGAGGATATCGGCTGTCAACGTGAAGAACGGGTCTCTCAGGATCAATTCAAGCGGTGCGTCGAAGATCAGCGTCGCGGGCGAAACCACGCGTTTGACAGTCGACGTAAGCGGAGCGAGCAATGTTGACACGGCGGGGTTGCAGGCCCAGGACGCTTCGGTCGATGCGAGCGGCGCCAGCCGAGTTGAGGTGCTTGCTGTAAATAGATTGGAATCGGACGCTTCGGGAGCAAGCAGGGTCGTTTATTCCGGAAGTCCTGCGAACCTGATCAAGCGTTCGAGCGGAGCTAGCAGCATCACGCAGAAATAGCTTTATACTTATTTATTCAACATCATGGCCGGGCGTGCAATGCGTCCGGCTTTTTACGTTTCAACCGCCCGGGTTTTGATCCCGGCAAGCTGTCCGTTACTATCCAGTCCCACGATGTAGATGTTGATCCGCACACGGCCGGCACGGAAAACCTTGAGCTGGGACAGGCGGTCGGAAAGTTCGTCAGCCAATTTACGAAATCGTTCTGCACGCTTTTTTTCAGCTGGACCAAACCAGTCGCGTTCGTCGGTCAGTCGCTTAAAAAATTCGTCGACCGGAACCTCTTCGATCCGAACGTCGTCGCCTATTCCGAACTGACTTCGGACCAACTCAACGGAGATCTCATCCATCCGGGGGCCGCTGACCAACTCGAACGGAGCATCGGTCTCGCTGACGTATTCGAGTCCCCCGATCAGGCCTTCGATCGCTCGCCCGAAACCGCTGGAGCCTGATGAATTTTTTTTTGAGATTTTGGCCATTTCAAGCTCAAGATCGACCGGTTTTTGATAGTCTAACATACCCCGGAAATGTGCCAAATGGCTGTCTGTAAAGACGTTAAATTCGTGTTAAATGATTTTTCGAGGCTCTGTGGATTTTAGTTTGCAATCCCTATTTTTCTATGTTAGTCTGTGAGCCGTTTTCGAAAAGATAATCCTCGTAAACTATTGAAAACAAAGAACTTAATGTTTTACATTAAGCTTTAAGCAAGCTTTCCACAGCACTGTGGAAAAGTCTGTGGAAAATAGTTTAAGCTTGCTTGGCTTGGTGGACAAACCGACCGTATCGCAAGACCTTGCACAGTCTTTTGTACTGCCGGTAACGGATTGCTTAAACAGCACCGAGGATATGCTTTTGCTTAAGCACTTTTAATCATATTTTTGGATAAAGATCATGGACGCAACGATACAACGAACGAACGTGTGGGAGAACGTATTAAGCGCGGTAGAAAAGCGCTTGAACAAGCAGATATTCGATTCATGGTTCAAGCCGATACAGTTCGACGGGCAGGATGATGAGCGTCAGGTCATCGTGCTGCGGACGGGTCAGGTCACTAAGGACTGGGTTTGCTCGTACTATTCGGATCTGATCGAAGAAACGCTGAAAGGCATAAACCGGAGCGGATATAAGCTGGAGTGGCAGATCGAAGCATCGGATGCCGCGGTTGAAACGATGTTCGAAGACGGTGACGAATCCGTCGAGGCTCAACGGTCCACTGCCGCGGAAGAGGCAGCTCCGGTTTCGATGCGGCCTGCAGGAAAGCCCGGCAGAAACTCTTCGCCCAATTTCGTCGATATCGAACCCGTAGAAAATTCGCTTAACCCAAAGTATACGTTCGAGAAATTCGTCGTCGGATCTTGCAATCAGTTTGCACACGCGGCGGCACTAGGTGCAGCTGAATCACCCGGAAAGACCTATAACCCGCTCTTCATTTACGGCGGAGTAGGATTGGGCAAGACGCATCTGATGCATGCGATAGGGCATTCGATCAAAGAACGCAACCGCCATTTGCGCGTTGCTTATATCACGTCCGAGAAGTTCATGAACGAGTTGATCAATGCGATCCGGTATGACAAGACCCCGGCGTTTCGTGACAAATATCGTTCGATCGACGTTCTGCTGATGGACGATGTACAGTTCATGGCTGGCAAGGAACGTACGCAGGAGGAGTTCTTCCATACATTCAACGCCCTTCATAACGACCAGAAACAGATAGTGATCTCGTCGGATTGCCAGCCGCGCGAGATACCGACCCTCGAAGAGCGGCTGCATTCGAGATTTGAATGGGGATTGATCGCCGATATCGAGCCGCCGGACCTGGAGACAAAGGTTGCCATTCTGAAACGCAAGGCGGATATGGACGGCATCATGCTGCCGGACGACATAGCAATTTTTATCGCGTCGAAGATCAAGAGCAACGTCCGCGAGCTTGAAGGATCTCTTGTCCGTCTCGTGGCCATATCGAGCCTCAGGGGCGTTCCGATCTCTAAAATGCTTGCACAGGACGCACTGAAGAACATAATCGACGCAGAGCGGCCAGAAGGCCTCACGATGGAGCGCATAGCGAAGGCCGTGGCTTCCAAATATAAGCTGACGCTTGAAGAACTCAAATCCAAGAACAATGCGAGGGCGATATCCCAGCCGCGGCAGATAGCGATGTATCTATGCAAGCGGCTGACCAAAAGCAGCTTTCCGGAGATCGGCAGAGAGTTTGGCGGCAAGCATCATACGACTGTTATGCATTCGGTTGACAAGATCGAGGCGATGCAGAAGGACGACCGTAATTTCCACAGGATGATCAGCGAGCTTATTGATAGTCTTTGCAGCTAGTTAGCGAAATTTATGCATGAGGTCAAGGGAAAAGATATCCACACGCAGTTCAGGGACTACGCATCGATATCTCTTTTAATTGCAGCGTTTGAGAAAAGTTTTCCACTTTTCCATAGCTCGATTCAGGAAACGCATGTGGACGAAGGTGGAAAACTTAGGGACGTAGAAGTTTTCCGAAAGCTTCAAAGTTTTTCCACAGATTTTCCACAGTGGCCTGTGGATGCCAAACGCCAATGAAATAGGCAGGTTCAGTGGCTTTTACACAGTTCCACAGGCGCCTACTACTACTGCTGGAAATATAAACATAATTTTCTTTCTTAGAAGTAGTAAAACGGCGAGTCAGGTTTACGAAGGGATTCGGATATAATATTCGTTAAATTCAGGAGCAATCATAAATGGAATTTACAATCGATCAGAACGTACTCAAAGACGAACTTGGCTTTGTGCAGGGAATAGTCGAACGAAAGGCAACGATCCCTGTGCTCTCAAATATCTTGATCGAATCGATCGGTGAGAACGAGATCCGAATCGTCGGTACCGACCTTGACGTAACGGTCCGCTGCGACGCTGAGGCCGAGATCAAAAAGGCGGGCGCAATGTGTATCCCGGCAAAGAAGCTTTTTGACATCGTCAGAGCTCTCGATCCCGGCGACGTTCATTTCAAAAAGGAGGATAACGAATGGGTCCGAATGACATGCGGCAAGGCGAATTTCCGTCTGGCGGGTATAAGCCGCGAACAGTTCCCCGAAATCCCGTCCTTCAAATCGACGCCGCTGAAACTTCCTGCCGAGGTATTCAATCATTTCGTACAGAATACGGCGTTCGCGATCACTAACGAACAATCGCGTTTTACGCTTTCGGGCGCGAAATTCATCATCGCGGACGGCGTCGCGAAAATGGTCACAACCGACGGCCATCGTCTCGCGTACATCGAAAGGGCGTTCGACAACCTGGACGGAGTGATCGATACGCTTGTACCGAAAAAGGCTCTGCTGGAACTGACCCGCATTGCACGCGGCGAAGGCGACATCGCTTTCGGCGAGGACCCGAACCATATCTATTTCGAGACGGAAGGCCGCTTGTTGATCACGAGAAAGCTGAACGGCAACTTCCCCAACTACGAAATGGTCCTGCCGAAGGATAACGATAAGACGGTGACGTTCGACCTGGACGACATGAAGAAATCCGTCCGACGAGTTTCGCTGATGGCGGATGACCGCAACCGTTCGATACGCCTGACGGTCCGCGAGGGCGAGATAGAACTCTCAGCGCAATCGTCGGAAGAAGGCGAGGGCCGCGAAACGGTTCCGGCGGAGTATTCGGGCGAAGAGATCCAGCTTGGGTTCAACTGGCAGTACCTGCAGGAATTCCTGAACAATGTCGGGGCGATATACGCGGGCGAATCGGTTGACGCCGCAAATGACGCTGCCGAAGGCGAAAAGGAAACCGATGGCGACAAGGTCCGCGTAAAGGAAGGGAAAGGCCCGGTTCGAATCTCATTTGAGTTTAAGGATGCCAATGCCCAGACACAGATGCGGATCGCCGGCGACAGCCAGTACGATTACAAATATATCGTTATGCCGCTGAGGATATGATCCTAAATACAACACGACTTTATTCGAGGCCGCCCGGTTGGGCGGCTTTTTTTGGTAAAAAAACTTGTCAATATCTCGGCCAGTTACTGTTAAACTGTGTCGCGTGCAGGCCTGATGGCCGCGTTCAAAATACTCACAAAAAAGGAAGACTCTTCACATATGTTAAAGAAACTCACTATCGTTTTAACTCTTATAGCTGCTGCCTTTATGTCGGTCTCGGCATTTCAAGCATTTCAGGGCGCCGTCTCCGGACACGGAACGCTGCTCGTTCAGGATACGGACGGCAACACAAAAAGGCGGCAATTTACGGTAAATGCCCGAAGTTCATCGGATGGCACCGTTTCAGCCATCGCTGTGCTGCATAATCCTGCTTACAACGGTGCAAACGGCCAGAACTATCAGCTTCAAGTAGACATCTCGTGTATGAACCGTTACGGGAATTTGGTGTTTTTCGGAGGAACTACCCGCAGAACGAACGATCCGAACCTGGTCGATGCGGTGTATTTTTCAGTGGAGGACAACGGAGAACCCGGCCGAAACATTGACCGGATAAGTACGGTTTTCTTTTTTGACGACGATCCTGACACGACCGGCGACCCACAACTCTGCATGAACAATCAGCCGGGTGACTTTCCAATGCTGCCGATCGAATCTGGCAATATATCGGTTAGGTAATTCGGCGGGGAATCGCGGATTCGACCGCTATTTTCTTTCGTTTGCCGGAGCGGATATGCGGCACCAGGAAAAATATTGACATATTTTCGATCGAGCGTATGCTAATAGCGTTGCCGAAAAGTTGACGCCTCATGGATGGTCGGAACAATCGTCGCGGTATCGGCGTACTTACCCTATACTCGGAGAATATTATGAGCACATTGAACATTTCTACACGCCGGCAGGATTCGGTCGTTATTGTTGACCTCGAAGGACAGATACGCCTCGGCGAGACGAACATCAATCTTCACAACGCACTTCGCGGCTTGGTGGAAGCCGGCGAAAAGAAAGTGCTGGTAAACCTCGCGAATGTTAACAGTATCGATTCAAGCGGCCTCGGTGAACTTGTTGCCGGCTACGCGACGCTCGAAAAGAACGGCGGCGACATGAAACTTCTGAACCTGACGGAACGCGTCGCCGAATTGATGATGATCACAAAACTTCTAACGGTGTTCGAGGTTTTCGACAACGAGGCCGAAGCGATCGCGAGTTTCGGCGGTTCCGGTGCAACTGCGGGAGCATAGAAAAAAGCCGGGCCATGACGGCCCGGCAGCTTTTATTTTCGGATTAGGGCTTTTGATCAAAAGATCTGTGATGGGGCGCATTTCCTACGCCGATTCGCCATTACGTAGTAATTCGTTCCACCCCAGAGTTCGTTCCTCGGTTCGTTGTCCTGTTCTTTTATTCCGTTATCGGAAGTGACGATGAGATCTGTCGCCGTCGGCTGAGCGTCATTATTGGTAGCCGGAAACACCGTCGCGTTGTCCTCGGCCTTTTCTTCGTATCGTAAGATCATTTCGGTAAACTGCTCCTTGATCTCATCCAAATGGAGAGAGTCTGGTTCCCTGATCAATCGTGTTTCTGCTTATTGCCTGTTGCCTACACGTTGACCTGTCCGCAATGGATTAATGCTATGTTTAAGATATTAACCGGATGTATCAGCATTCTTTGTAAGATAGATTACCAAAGCCGCATATTTAGACCCCTTACTACTGCACCATATCGTGTCAAATTATCCCATGAACTACTGTACTCATCACCTAGCCTACTAGAGCATATCAAATAACTTCTTTTATTTCTTTGTTTACAAAAAGGAACAGCGCTTGCGTTTTATTTTCATGTACTAAAGCCGGCCTGTTTCAGGTCAGTCGCGGCATTCGACGCTAAGAGCGATAAATTTGGCGTGCGGAGCCGCAAGGAGTAATTATGAGAACGAAAAATAGCAGGAATATGGTTATGGCCTTTATATTTGGTTCGTTCGTTTTGGCCGTTTCGGCCCTTTCGGTAGACGCCCAGAACGTAAACGAAGAATATCGTGAATGGCAAAGGGCGCAGCGTCAAGCACAGGAAGAATACAGAGATTGGCAGAGGACGCGCCGTGCAAGCGATCATCGGGATTGGCAACAGGCACAGCGCCGGGCCCAGCGTGAATATCTGGAATACCAGCGGGCAGGAAGGATGAATAACGCAGGGAACGGTATTGGATACGGATACGGCCGGGCGAGGGCCAATGACCGATATCGGGTCTATCGCAACGGTCGTTACTATTCGACCGACCAGCGCGGAGCGGAATTGCTTCAGCGAGCCGTAAACCTAGGTTACCAACGAGGTTTCCAGTCCGGTCAGGAAGACCGACGGTACGGCAACCGGTATGGATACAATGACGAACGTACGTATCGCAGCGGTACATACGGTTATCAAAGTTATGTAGCGCGCGATCAGTATCAGTATTACTTCCAGCAGGGTTTTCAGCGCGGGTATGAAGATGGTTACAATCAGCAGGCCCGTTATGGTTATCAGTCCGGTAGCAACTGGAACATACTTGGTACCGTTTTGAACAGTATTCTTAATTTGACGCAGTATTAAACTCCGCCAAGATAAGAATGACGCTGAAGGGCCGCTCGCAAGAGCGGCCGTTTTGGCGTTTAAGCGCAGACTCGTAAACGCCGCCGGGTGGGTGGTTTGCGAATCGTTTGCAAACCATCTATAAATACCTTGATGAAGAGATGCCCGAAATGCGGAACGACATATACAGATGAAAGCCTTCGGTTTTGCCTGGCGGACGGTGCTCTGCTCGACGATGCCGGGGAACAGGAGACCGTCATGAGCGCTGCAAGGCCTAAGGCGGGCAGCAGCATGACTAAAGCCGTTCTGCTGATAGGTATTACCATCGCACTGCTCGGGTTGGCTGCCATAATGGCCGCGGTTCTTCTTTACAGTAATGTCAACCGCGGCGGCAAGAAAGCGTCGCCTACGCCAGCGGCCACGCCGGCAAGATCGGTCACGCCTACTCCGACGAGTGATGACAACCAAAAACTTAAGGACATGGTTGCCAATCTGCAGCAACAGATCGACGAGCGGAAGAATTCGAAATCGAATTCCGTTACGCCCATTGCATCCCCAACGCCGGATACCTCTCAGCCGACGGCGCGGGTCAATTCGCCGAACGACGGTTTTTTGTCGCTCCGCAGCGAACCGAACGCTGACTACGGCGAGCGGCTAGCAAAGATACCGCACGGAGCTACCGTCCAACTGGAAAACTGTGAAAAGTCGCGAACGACGGTTGCCGGACGCAGCGGACGCTGGTGCCTGGTCACTTACGGCAACAACACGGGTTATGTTTTTGACGCGTGGCTCTCGTACTAGAACCTCTTCGCGGCTGTCCGCCGTGTGTTATCCTCGCAATACAATCGGATTATGTTCAGCGAATTAAAAGCGCCGCGAAAAGTGGTCATTACAGGGATGGGGTGCGTGACGCCGATCGGTATCGGCCGACGGGCCTACTGGGATTCGCTAAAAGCAGGCCGGAGCGGCGTAAGGCGTATCGAGAGCTTTGACGCGTCTGAATTTCTGGTCAAAATTGCGGCCGAGATACCGGAATTCGATTGGGAAGCACAGTTGGAGGCAAAGGACAGAAAGCATGTCCCGCGGACGGTGCCGCTGGCGCTGGCGGCTGCGCGCGAGGCGGTTGCGGACGCAGCGATCGACCCTAACAAATTGAGCCTGGAAGAGCGAAGGCGGTTTGGCGTCGTGCTCGGTACGGGCGGCGGCGGTCTGTCGTTTACCGAACGGCAATTCGGTTACTGGTTCTCGGGAAATGCGGGCAAAGGGAGCGTTTATACCATCCCGTCGTCGACGCACGGCGGTTTGTCGAGCGAGCTTTCGATGGTATTCGGGCTGCACGGTTTATCGCATATTATTTCGACCGGATGCACGAGTTCTACTGACGGGATATTTTATGCCGCGCAGCATATAGCTCTTGGAAAACAGGATTTGATGATCGCGGGCGGCGTAGATTCGCCGATCTCTCCGGGAATTCTGAAGGGATTCGAGGTGATGACGGTACTGACGGATGCCTGGAATGAAGAGCCGGCGAGGGCGTCGCGCCCGTTCGACAAAGGCAGATCGGGAATAGTATTGGGCGAAGGCGCGTGGGTATACGTGCTCGAGAATGAAGAAAGTGCTGCGGCGCGCGGCGCGAGAATTTATGCCGAGATCGCAGGCTATGGCGTGACATGCGACGCTTATCACCGCGTACGACTCGAGGAAAACGGCGTAGAACCGGCGCGGGCGATGACGCTGTCGATGGAGGACGCGGGCGTGAGCGCTTCCGAAATAGATTATGTCAATTTGCATGGGACCTCTACGCAGTTGAACGACCGGATCGAGACGCAGGCGGTGAAGCTCGCGTTCGGCGATTCGGCGTACAAGATACCGATGTCGGCGACAAAATCGCAGGTCGGCCATCCGCAGGGAGCGGCCGGAGCAGCAGGAATCGGAGCGGCACTGCTGGCGATGAATGAAGGCGTGATCGCGCCGACGATCAATCTTGAAGAGGCAGACCCTGCGTGCGACCTGGACTATGTGCCGAACACGGCACGGGCGGCAACGGTGCGGACGGCGTTGTGCAATTGTATCGGGTTTGGATCAAAGAATTCCGCCATCGTACTGCGCGCGGTTAACTAGTGCAGACGCTTTCCGATAACTTCGGCGTGCAAGTATAATTTTGAATACAGCATGGTATTCGATTCGGCGAAATATCTTAGGCGGATAGGGCTCAAAAGCGCGGGAGCAGCGGCCGATATCGGGCGGCTGAAACTGCTGCAGCGGCAGCATTTGCTGAATGTCCCGTTCGAGAATCTGGACATACACTGGGGGCAGCCGATAACGCTCGATACTGCATCGTTTTACCGGAAGATCGTCGATGAGAACCGCGGCGGATTTTGCTATGAGTTGAACGGCCTGTTCAACGAACTGCTCCGCGATGCCGGCTTTGAGACACGTATTCTGTCGGCGCGGGTGGCAAATGGCAACGGCGGTTTCGGGCGCGAATATGATCACTTGGCGATAATGGTGATGATCGGCGAGATGCAGTACTTGGCGGACGTGGGCTTTGGCGCATTCACGACGGAACCACTTCAGTTCGTGCCCGACATCGAACAGCAGGATGAGGCCGGCGTTTTTATGATCAGACAGCTGGCGGACGAATATTTCGAGGTCGTAAAAAAGGCCGGCGACGAATGGAAGAGCGAGTACGCGTTCAAGCCGTACGGCCGCGACCTGTCGGAATTCGCGGGAATGTGCGAATTTCAACAAACGTCTCCGGAATCGCATTTTACACGAG
>JAEZIT010000115.1 GCA_023436495.1 Acidobacteriota bacterium | reverse complement strand
TAGCCGATGCGGGTCGGGACGGCGACGACGGGAACTTTGACGAGGCCGCCGACGACGGACGGAAGCGCGCCCTCCATCCCGGCGGCGACAACGACGACGCGGGCGTTCTGCAGGACGGTGCGTTCGGCGAGGATGCGGTGGATGCCGGCGACGCCTGCGTCCCAGATGCGTTTGACGCGGTTGCCCATGGCTTCGGCGGTGAGCGCGGCCTCTTCGGCGACGGGAATATCGCTGGTGCCGGCGGTGACGACGGCTACCTCGCCGGTGCCGAGATCGGTGCGTTCGCGATAGAGACGGATGAGCCGCGCGGATTCGTGCCATTCGGCTTCGGTATGCACGTTGCGGATGCGGCCGAAAACGGTTTCGTCGGTGCGCGTGATCAGCACGTTGGGCGCTCGTTCGATGAGCCGTTCGAAGATGCCGACGATCTGGTCGGGCGTTTTGCCCTGGCCGAAGATGACCTCCGGAAAGCCCTGCCGGTCGCTGCGGGCGTGGTCAACACGGGCGAAGCCGATGTCTTCGTAGGCAAGATTTTTGATCTTGTCGGTGGCGTCGCCCGCCGATAGGCCGCCGTCGGCGAATTGCCGCAGGATCTGTTCGATATCCGCAGAGTTCATGAATTCAATCTACAACACGGGCGCGGAAAATGAAAAAGGCGGGAAGTTCCCGCCGAATATTAGAAATTGGAGAAGAAAGGAAAAATCAGAAGAACATTCCTACGTATTTATAGAAGGAGGCAAGCCGGATGAACGCCAGGGCAACAGGTTCGCTGCCCGCGATATTCAGCAAAAGTCGGCCGAAATTTAGTTCGAATACATTCATGGTTCGCCTCCCGTCGAACGCTGCGCCGGCCCCAACGGTGCCCGTTCAATTATTAACGCGTTTTACAGCGCGGAAGCGTATCAGGTGCTTTGTATTTATCGCGGCAAAGGTTAGAATTTTCAAACCGCATATGGAACTGACATTTGCAATAACCGGAGCGTCGGGGACGATCTACGCCCATCGAACGCTGAGAATGATCGCGGACAGCGGCGCTGTCGAGACGGTGCATTTGATAATGTCGGGCACGGCGGCGACGGTCGCGCAGGTCGAGATGGGCGTGAACCTTCGCGAAGCGACGGCGGAAAAGATCAACGCGTGGCTGGGCCTGGACGCGGGGTCGAAGATGATCCGCCTGTGGCAGTTGGACAACCTGGCGGCAAAGCCTTCGTCGGGGTCGAGCAAACAGGCGGGAATGATGATCGTACCGTGTTCGATGGGAACACTGGGCTCGATCGCTTCGGGTGCGGGAACGAACCTGATACACCGCGCGGCGGACGTTTGTTTGAAAGAAGGAAGACGGCTGGTGGTCGTGCCGCGCGAAGCGCCATACAACGCGATCCATCTTGAGAACATGCTGCGGCTGTCGCGTGCGGGAGCGAGGATCCTGCCGGCGAGCCCCGGATTCTACCACCGTCCGAAGACGATCGAGGAGCTTGTCGATCACCTGTGTTTCAGGATTTTGGACCAGTTCGACATCCCGCATCCGGCGCGTACGCAGTGGACGGGAAATGAGGTGGCGGAGCAATGAAGACGGTCGAAAGGTTTTCGAACCGAGTCGAGAATTACGTTAAATACAGGCCGGGATATCCGCCGGAGGTGATGGAATTTTTCCGCGCGGAATTGGGGCTGACGCCGGAGATGACGGTAGCGGACATCGGGTCGGGAACGGGAATTTCGTCGCGGATGTTCCTTGAGAACGGCAACACGGTTTACGGCGTCGAACCGAACGCGGCGATGCGTGCGGCGGCGGAGGAATTGCTCGCAGAATTTCCGGGTTTTAAAAGTGTGGACGGTACGGCAGAATACACAACGCTGCCGGAGCGCTCGGTTAATATCGTTATCGCCGCCCAAGCATTTCACTGGTTCGACCACGAACGATTTCGCGACGAAGTTCGACGGATCTTAAAGCCCGGCGGCCGGCTCGTTCTTATCTGGAACGAGCGGCAGCTTGACACCACGCCGTTTTTGCGTGAGTATGAGCGTTTTTTGCTTACATTCGGAACAGACTACGAAACGGTCCGCCACGAGAACGTAACAAAAGATATCCTGAAAAATAATTTGGGCATGGAATTTTCGAAGAAGACCTTCGAAAACGTGCAAGTGTTTGACCTCGAAGGCTTAAAGGGAAGAATGCTGTCCTCGTCGTATATGCCGGCGGAGGACGCTCCGAATTTTGAGCCGATGATAGCAGGGCTTCGGCAACTTTTTGATAAACACGCCGAGCAGGGTACAATTAGAGTTTTCTACGACACCAATATTTTTTACACACAGAGCTAGAGTTTATGGAAGTAATGGCTGAAAGAGCCCCCGCAGTACGCACAATTTCGGTTGCGCATTCGCCCGATTCGGACGATGCGTTCATGTTTTACGGTTTAGCGACGAACAAGCTCGAAACGGACGGGCTGAAGTTCGAACATACGCTTAAGGACATCCAGACGCTGAATACGGACGCGATGAAAGGCGTGTTCGACGTGACGGCGATCAGCTTTCACGCGTACGCCTACGTTTCGGACAAGTACGCGCTGCTGCCGCACGGAGCGAGCATCGGCGACAAATACGGCCCGATCGTCGTTTCGAAGGAGCCGCGAAAGCCCGAAGATATTTCGGGAATGAAGATCGCGATCCCGGGCGAATTGACGAGCGCTTTTCTGGCGCTGAGGCTGTTCAATTCGAAGTTCGATTACGAGGTGGTGCCGTTCGACAAGATCATCGACGCCGTCGTCAAGGGCAAGGCCGACGCCGGGCTGCTGATCCACGAAGGGCAGTTGTTTTACAAGCAGATGGGCCTGGACAAGGTGATCGACCTCGGCGAATGGTGGTTCAATGAAACGGGCCTGCCGCTGCCGATGGGCGGGAACGCGATCCGCCGCGACCTCGGGCCGGAGCTGATGAAAAAGGTATCGCATCACCTGCACCGCAGCATCGCCTATTCGCTGGCGAACAGGGAAGACGCACTGTCGTACGCGATGCAGTTCGCACGCGACATGCCGCCGGAACTCGCCGACCGTTTCGTGGCGATGTGGGTCAACGACCTGACGCTGGATTACGGCGAACGCGGCCGCGAAGGCGTACGCCGCCTGTTGCAGGAAGGCTACGATGCCGGCATCATCACGAAAAAGGTCGATGTCGAATTTGTAGACTAACCAGTAAGCAAGAAATAAACGAAAGGCTCGCGGATCTATTCGCGGGCCTTTCGTTATTAAGGCGGGTCAATCAGCGAAACTCATCATCACGACATCACGGACCCACCTGCCACGTATAAAGGCGATCTGTGTGCGGTCATGCGAGAAAGAGAAGTCGAAAATTCGGTCGCCGGTGAAATTTGTAAGGCGCTGCGGCGGTCCGCCGCTGAGCGGATGCATCCATAGATCGACGGTGCGTTCTGGCGTTTCGGCCGCATAATAGATCGCGGTCGAATCTTTGGTCCATTCAATACGTGAGCCCTTGAGCTGCCCAGCGGTTTCGATCTTGGTGACCAAGCCGCCCTCTGCGGGTGATATGCCGATCCCATGCGGATCAAACCCGAGCTCATTATGGATGATAAATGCGAGGAGCCTTCCGTCCGGCGAAAGTGACGGACGCGACGCGCCTACGCCATGGACCTCGGTGGAGGTGCTGCCATCGACCGACATACGCCGAATCGAGGTTCCTTCGGGAGTGACGGAATCATGGTAGATCCAGCGCCCGTCCGGGGAGACTTGGGGGTATTTGGCGGCGTTCTTGCCCGTGGTGACCTGTACGCGATTCGAACCGTCGAGATCGGAGCGCCAGATCTGATATGATCCCGATTGAGGAGAATCGCTATATATATACCGGCCGTCGGGAGACACGGCCAGGCCATTGTCCTCGGTCGAACCGATCTGAACCTGTCCGGAACCATCCGGGCGAATGACGTAAAGCGCGCTTTGCTTGTAGGCGGAGTGCAGAATTCGCCCGTCCGGGAGCCAAGCGACTCGTCCGGAAGCAGAAACAAGCGCGGTACCGAGGTCCGGAGCTTCAGCGGGAGCCGCATATAGGTCAGCCTTTAGGTCCGTCTTTCGCGTGAGGATGGTGCCGCCGTCCGACGTGATGCTCACAGACCCGTAGTTTACGGTATCATTCGAGATCTGCCG
Organism: Acidobacteriota bacterium; assembly: GCA_023436495.1. Taxonomy (GTDB): domain Bacteria; phylum Acidobacteriota; class Blastocatellia; order Pyrinomonadales; family Pyrinomonadaceae; genus OLB17. The sequence continues at coordinate 18,316 of JAEZIT010000115.1, read as the reverse complement.
GACCTCTCCCGTCGACCGCCTTATCAGCCAGATCTGCATAAAATCGGTCGGAGCCGATCTGCGCGCAATGACAAGCAGCCCGCCTTCGTCGGGAAGCCATGCCACGTCACGTATCATCTCAAATTTCGTGTTGGACAAAGGGCGTTCTTCCAGGCCTTTGAGCTGTATCTCCACAACCTCCTGTTGGACGGCACCCGATTCAGCATTTCCCAGCGACGCGGCGATGGATCCTCCCTTCGGCGACCACGAAAGAGCTCCGAAGCAACGCGAATGCGGTTTGGCAACAAGCGTTTCCTCGCTGCGGTTCGCGAGGTTTATAAGCACAAGCGAGCAAGTCTTTTTCGCCTCATCAAAACGGACCACTGCGGCTTGTGAATCATCGCTCGATACAGCAAAAACAGCCCCGATCTCAGACGCTATCCTTGACGGCTCGCCGCCGAGAGTGGAAATGCGATAAAACTGGTAGCCGTCCGGAGCGCCGGTCGTGTAATAAATGAATTCGCCGTCGTTAGAAAACTGCATCGCGCCGTAGCCGCGTTCGATCGGTTCAGCGATCGGCCGCGCGATGCCGGAAGCGACCTGGTAGATCCAGAGGCCCTGTTTCCCGGCAACTTCGCTTGTATAAACGACTCGCTTTCCGTCCGGTGAGATCACTCCGTCCATCGCGCCGGTTATACGCTGTACAGATGCCGACTTGAAGAGCGTCTGCTGTGTCTGGCCCGCGCTTTTCCATATCCTGTTCGACGCAATACGCGGACGGTTCCGCCAAACAACAAAGCCGGCTAGGCTTACAATCGCAATACAGATCAACGTAATAGATACGGCCTTCTTCGAGAAGCGGGAGAGCTTCCGGGAGGCCGCGACGCTCTTTACAGTCAGTTCAGCGGATCCAGGTTGAACAGGCTTTTCCGTTACCGCATCCAGAGGGATGATCGATGATAGGGCCGGCACATCGTTATCCGCGACCGGAGCAGAGTCTCCATTTCCGTTTTTAACGGATACTGTCGGAATGAATCTGTAACCGCGGCGAGGTACCGTCTCGATAAAAACCGTGCCGTCCTCACCATCGCTCAATATCCTGCGAAGCGTCCTGATCTGCTGAGACAGGTTGTTCTCGTCGACGAACGAGTCCGGCCAGATCTTTTCGATAAACTCCTCGCGGGTGACAGTGCGGCCTTCGGAAGTTACAAGGACACAGAGTGTTTCAAATGCCTTCCATTGGAGCGAAACTGGCTCTCCCGAACGCAGGAACAGGCCCTCGCCAATTTTTACTTGGAAATCACCGAACTCGTAAGTGATTGATTTTATTGAATCCACCGATCAATTCACCAAGAATTCACGGAAATTTCAAGGCCAATTCAAGACTTCGAGAAATCTCCCGACGTACTTTTACGACGGCACGAAAAAAGGCTACGGAAATAATCGTTGCAGACCCTGAAAGAATAACTGCACTTATACCATAGTGTGCCAACCCAACGCCATATCTTTTTAGAGGATAAAACTATGACAAATGCGCTAATGTCACGCCTTACGATCCTTATAATTACGGCCTTGTTTTTCACGACATCGGCTGCGGCACAATCGGGGGCTGTTAGACGGCCGGTGGCCCGTCCCGCCATCGGTTCGGTCACACCTTCGGCCCCGATCGAGCCAAAAGCGGCGGAGGAGGACAACTCCGGCGGGCAGCCGATACCCGGAAATTCGCTGTCGCCGACGGCAAAGATCGTCATCGCGGCGTCAATAATTGCGGCCGTAACCGTCATTACGGTTACGCGGCGCAAGAAACGCGTCTGCGGCCCGTTGTCCGGCTGTCCGCTTTTTTAGATGGAGAAAGTGCATGAAAGACCTCATACAACTGATCTCGCTAGGAACGCTGGTCATATTTACGTCATGCGTTCCCTCGATAAATCCGATCTATACGGAGAAGGACCTGATCACCGACCAGGCATTCATAGGCACATTCACAGACCCGGAATCGTCGGAGAAATGGCAATTCACCTGGGTGGACAATAATGAATTCAAGCTTTTACATACCAGTGAAGAAGGCCGAACCGGCGCTTTTACGGCGCGTTTCCTGAAAGTTGGCGGGCGGGTATTTCTGGACATCGTTCCGAAAGGAGGACAGGAAAACTCCAACGATTTCTTCAAGGGCCACTTTTTCAAAACTCACACGTTCATACAGATCCACCAGAAAGGCAGATCAATATCGATCTCATATCTTGATCCGGAATGGCTGAACAAAAAGCTGGCAAAAGAACCGAGGGCACTCGGGCATTTGAAGTTAGACGGGCAACTTCTTTTGACGGACACAACTGAGAATCTGCAGAGGTTCCTGGCGGAGAATGTCGATACGCCGGGAGCGTTCAGTGAGCAGATAGAAATGCGCCGGGCGGATCCGCCCAATTAACGGCGTTTGTTCCTGTCGCGGTATCCCTTACCGTACCGGCGTCAGGCACTCAACGGCAGGCGGCAGGACCCGCTGCCTGCCGTATATTTTTGAAAAAATAAAGAAATGGAGAAAACACTTATGAAATCGAAGCGAGCTCTTACCGCAGCTTTCCTTATTTTTGGCCTCATAACGATCACAACTCCGCGGGCGGAAGCGTCGAACAATCGCGATCGGGAAATCGTTGTGATGACGATGAACATGCATCCCGGAACGGATTTTGGCGAGATCTTTGCGGCTCAAACGCTACCTGAGTTAATGTCAGAGGTTGCCGAGGCGTTCGGCGACGTGCAAACAAGTAATGTCCAGGAACGCATCAACGCAATGGCAGACCGCATCGCCGAATCGCGGCCCGCACTGGTGGGGTTGCAGGAAGCGGCGTTGTGGAGGACGGGAGCCATCGGCGATCCGGCGCCGGCCTCAACGGTCGCATTCGATTACCTACAGATGCTGTTGGACGCGCTTTCAACGCGTGGGCAGAATTATTCGGCTGTTGCGGTGCAATCGAATTTCGATGCCGAACTTCCAGGCATGAGTGCCACGTTTGCTTCGGACGTTCGCTTTACTGACCGGGTCGCGACGCTGGCCAGGGCGGACATGCAGGTTTCACAGCTGAAGATCGAAGGCGCACAAACTGCGGTTTTCAATACCGTTCTGACCGTGTCAACAGCCTCGCTGGGCAATATCACGATCCCGAGAGGCTGGACGTCGGTCGATCTTAAGCTCCGCGGCAAGCAGTATCGCTTTATAAATGCACACCTGGAATCGTTTCACCCACTCGTACAATATCTTCAGGGCGGAGAGCTTCTGTCGGGCCCGGCTGCCATCGACAAAGCGGTGATATTGTCAGGGGACTTCAACTCGGACGCGGAAAGCGGCGGAGCGACATATAATTTGTTGATAAGCGGCGGTTTCGCCGACGTTTGGGAGGTTATTCGGACGAATGATCCGGGTGCGACGTGGCCGTTGTTCATCGAGAGCCCGGCAATCTTTACGACACCGATCGAGCGGCTGGACCTTGTGCTGATACGCGGCCGTATCAGCGCGGCAAGCATTGATGTGGTAGGTGAAGATCCGATCTCAGACACGACGCCGTCGAACTTGCGAATGTCCGATCACGGAGCGGTCACCGCAGGTCTTGTGCTCGAGCCGTAGATTCGGCCGGTCAAAGCAGAATGCCCGCGTATCGAGAGATGCGCGGGCGTTTTCTTGAATCGAAACGATTATTGCCGGCTGAGTATCTTGGCTCCCGGGATCGAATCCAGATCGGCACCCAGCCCCGAATTTCCAAGGACCATGAAGTAATCGATCTGGCCGTTGTCGAGCCTTTCGACCGCGATCTTCAGAATCTCGTCGCCATTCAGGTCGGTGTTCCGAAAACGCTTCGGCGGGCGCAGGTCGATGAACAGAACATGGAACGGTATGTCCGGTCGATATTGGACGACCTTACGCACAAGGTAAAGTGTTCGGATCTCCTCAAAATAGTCGAGCTTTTTGACGATCTCCGCGACCGTTTCCTCGGATAGGGTGTGAGGCTCGAACTTGTCATTTGCATTAAGGTGGCTGCGCTCTTGGCGTCCTTTTTCGATCAGTTCAGATTCTTTCTCCAGGCTGTCCGCATAAAGCATTGCTTCGTCAAACCTGCCTCTTGAACGCAGGAAATTGAAAGCAGCATCGCTCGCCGCCATTCGCCGGGCGGGGTCGAGTTCCATCGCGCGATCCAGAAGGCTGAGCCCTCGGATGGAATCAGTCGGCAGCAGTAAGGCACCAAGGGTATAAACGGATTCCGCATGCGACGGGTGACGTTCAACGATCCGTTCGACGATCGGCAAAGCGGCATCGGAACCTTCTTTTTCGGCAATGATGCCGGCGAATTCCAGCAGCTCTTCCGGCGATAGCGCATCTTCGCCTTTTGCATTCAGGTCATCGAGCCTTTTCTGCCGATCGCGGAAATGTTCGTGCCGCAAACGCCAATCGGCGGCCAGTTGTTCGTCCCAAGCGGAGTCGACATCTTCGGTATAGCGTTTTACAAGGCCGCCAAGAAAATGGTCGGCGGCGTTTTTGCTGACATGTTCCGGCATACGCGGCAGATCGCCGTCTGTCCAATAGCCGATCAGGCGAAGGCGTTCGGACAACGACGGGTGCGAATCTTCGTAATCCGTAGGTACGCTGACGGCTTTGGATATACTTTCGGTGTCCCGACCGGCATCAAAGAACGCCAATGCTTCGAGCATTCGTGAAAATATCTTACCTTCGGGTTTGTCGCTGGACAGATTCTCTTCGTGGACCCTTTTCCAAAATACGTTGTTCAGCTCGGAGTTTCGTGTCTCAAGGGCAATCAGTGATTCACCCAACGGCTGCGCCCCGACGAGTTCTACGGCGTAGGCGTCGGCCTCTTTTTCGTGCTCGCGCATAAGTACGAATGAATAGGCCGTGAAGTAAGGAAAGAACCAATTGACGAATTTGCTGTAGAAATACGCCAGTTTATGGTCGTTCAATTCCTGCGAATCGATAAATCGGCCCCAGGCCTCGCGAAGCTGATAGGCCCATTTTGCGAATCCGCCATGGCGGCCCGAAATGTGGCCGATCTCATGGGCGACCACCGCTTTGAACTGCTCTGGCGAGAGAGCGGACATCAGCGGAAGGCCGACCAGTAAATAAACTCTGCGGCCGAACATGCCGAGGCGAGGAGTCGTTACGATCGCTGCGTTAAATTCGTCGGTGAGCAACACGCGTTCGGGGAACTTCGCGTGCAGCGATTTGGATGCAGAGCGGATGAAACTGAAAAATTCGGGAGCATCGGTTTCTGTTATTTCTGTACCGGAAGGCTCGGGAAACTTGGCAAAGAGGGATTTGACGGCGCCTCCGACGAACCCGATGTAAAGGCCGAGGCCGGGTAGAAATATCCACCACAATTTTACAGCAAGCCACAAAATGCTGCCGATTCCGCTCGGCCCGGCCACAAGCAGAATAATTATCAATACCGGGATGACGAGGAACAGAGCGATTATGCCGAGAAAATAGGCATAACCCAACGCGGCAAGGCCAAATACGCGGAACTCGTACGACTTTCGGTTGGACCGCGCGTAATTTTCGAGTTCCCGAATGAGGGAGACGTACTTATCGTATTTCATATTATGGAAGAACGGATAGGATTTTCGCACGGAAGCTTAACAGAATCCTAAGAAATGTAAAAGCCCGAAACAATGGCAATCAGGGGTTCCGAACTTTCCTGACGGTCAACGTTTTGCGGGTTTGGGGCATCTATTTGTGGGATAATGGTTTGGATATGGGTGGTTTTTATCAAATGCTTATAAGATCAATATTTATTGGGGCGATCTTGATCATCGCGGGAATGGCGCCGGTTTTTGGGCAGCCGGTGAACAACATTCAGCGGGCGAGTTTGAGCCAGGCCGATACGGACCGGATATTGCGAAAGACGCTGGAGCACGAGCGCGAGTTTCGCGACGCGCTGACGGGCTATGTGTTCTTCCGTTCGGCGACGATCAGCATTATCGGTTTGGGCGGGCAGATCACGGGGACGTACCGGCGCGATTCGAACATGGCGTTGACGCCGGAAGGCAAGCGCATCGAACGGATCTCTTATTTTCCGGTAGCGACGACGCCTCCGGGGTTCGTGACCACCGAGGACCTCGAGGACCTGGGCGGCGTGAACCCGTTCGCTCTCGAGCCGTCGATGTTCGATCAATACAACTTCACGTTTGTCGGAAAGGAGAAGATCGACGAGTTGAACCTGTACGTATTCGACGTGTCGCCGAAGGTGATGCCCGATGCGAAAAAGACCAAGCTTCGGTATTTCACGGGCAGGATTTGGATCGACGACGCGGACCTGATGATCGTCAAAACGAAGGGGAAGGCCGTGCCGGAGACGAAGGAGAACAAGTTTCCCGTGGTCGAGACCTGGCGTGAGAATGTGGACGGAAAATATTGGTTCCCATCGTTCGCGTCGTCGGATGATGAATTGGTTTTCGACAACGGCGCGGTCGTCAAGCTGCGTTTTCGCGTGAAATTCAAGGATTACGCGGTCGGGCACACGGACGTGCAGGTCCTGGACGACGAAACAGTGGTCGAGCCGGAGCCGACGCCTTCGCCGACGCCGAAGAAACCGTAAGGTTAGTCCGGAAGAAGGGTATTTTCCGCAAGGTCGCGGGCGATCGCCGCACGGACGGTGTTGAGAACTTCCATCAATTCACCGTCCGATCCGACCGGCGGCAGCAAGGTCATTTCGATCGTACCGGGATAGGCGACACCGGTGCGTTTTCCCATCATCCAATCAGTATTTTTTATTGAAACGGGCACGATAGCGGAGCCCGTTTGCTGCGCCAGGTGAAACGCACCTTTTTTGAACGGCAGAAGTTCGCCCGGCATGCCGCGCGTGCCTTCGGCAAAGACGCCGAACGAATAGCCCGATTCCATAACGGAGCGTGCCTTGTCCATCGAACGGCGGGCGCGTTCGGGATTCGAGCGGTCGATGGCGATGATGTTGACGAAGCTCATTCCCTGCCCGAGCACGGGCGCTTTCAAAAGCTCTTTCTTGGCCACAAGGCCGATGCGTTTTCCCGCGTACCGGAACAACGCGGCCGTGTCGAGATATGATCGATGATTCGAAACGAAAACATATTGGCGGCCAGGTTCGAGGTGTTCGCCGCCGGTCACATGTACGCGGGCGCCGCATGCCTTTAACCACGTCTTCGCACCCCAGAGAGCGAGCGGGTAGAGCCATGTGCGGCGGTTGATGATCCAGAGGAAAGCGACGGACGGCCCTCCGACAACGAGCAGCAGTGATGACGCCGCGATCCAGCACCACCAGTAACGAATTTTGCCCGCAAGTCTCGATTTGTTAGACTTTGGGATAGGAAACGTCAGTTTCTTGTTTTCCCCGAACCCTTCCAAGGAAAGATTTTGCAGATGATCCGACATAGAATGATCCACCACAGTGGCGAAGAGACACAGAGGAGATTAGCAGGAAGACAAGAGAATAACAAAAAAGAGCTCGGCGGAGGATCGGGTATCCGCCGTGCGAGTGTTTTGTTGAAGTTCTCTGTGTCGCTGTGCCTTTGCGGCTGGCTGCTGATAGCGAGCGCGGCCGCTCAGGTGCCGTCGCCGAAGGCGGTGCTTGGGTTTCAGCCGACGGATGACCGGACGATCGCGGATTGGCGGCAGATCGCGGATTATTTCGCGAAGCTGGACGAGGCGAGCGGCCGCGTGAAAGTGCGTGAATTCGGGAAAACGACGCTGGGGAAACCGATGATCGCGGCGTTCATTTCGTCGCCGGAGAATATAAAGAAGCTGGACGAATACCGGGCGATCAACGCGAAGCTTGCCGATCCGCGGCAGGCGGATGAAAGAGCGGCGGCGGAACTTATCAAACGCGGCAAGTCGGTCGTGGCGATATCATGTTCGATCCATTCGACCGAGATCGTCGCGTCGCAGATGTCGATGAATCTTGCATACGAACTTGCGACGGCGACCGACGACGCGACGCGCGAGATATTAGAAAATACGATCCTGATATTGATCCCATCGTCGAACCCGGACGGTATAGACATCGTGGCGGATTGGTACAGAAAGACGCTGGGCACCAAGAGTGAAGGAGCGGCTCCGCCGGAGCTCTACCACCATTACGCCGGTCACGACAACAACCGCGATTGGTTCATGCTGAACCTGAAGGAAACGCAGGCGATCACGAAATTGTTCTGGCAGGAATGGTTCCCGCAGATCGTTTATGACGTCCATCAAATGGGGCAGAACGGCGCGCGGTTCGTGATACCGCCATTCTTCGATCCGCCGAATCCGCGTATTGATCCGCTGATACTGCGAGAGGTCGGATTGGCAGGTTACAAGATGGCGGCGGACCTGCAATCGAAGGGGATCGCCGGCGTGGCGACGAACACTACGTTCGACACTTGGTGGCACGGCGGATTTCGCTCGGCGCCGTATTATCACAATTCGATAGGCATTCTGTCGGAAGCGGCGAGCGCGGACCTGATGTCGCCGGTGACGATCACGAAGGAAAGGCTGCAGCAGAATCGAGGCTCGCGTGGGCTGGCTTCGGCGCTCGAGACCGCTACAAATCATCCGGACGCATGGGCAGGCGGGACGTGGCGGCCGGCGGACATCGCGCAGATCGAAATGATCGCTAGCCGCGCGCTGCTGTCGCTGGCGGCAAAATACCGTGAACGATATTTGAAGAATTTCAATGACATCGGCCGTCGGAACATGCAGCCCGTCACGGGCGAACCGCGTGGTTTCATTATTCCCGCCGGGCAGCCGAACGCGGCAACGGTCGCCAGGCTGCTGGAAATATTGATGTGGCAGGGAATAGAGGTCCACGAAATGACGCACGAGCTTTATATAAAGCACGATGCGGCCGCGACGGAATTTCATGAGCTGCCGCTGGGGAGCTTTCTCGTATTCGTGAACCAACCGACGAAGAATAACGTGCTCAGCCTGTTCGAACGGCAAGAATATCCGCACCGCGTCAACGCGAACGGCGAGGCAGAAGTGCCGTACGACGTCGCGGGCTGGACGCTGCCGCTGCAGATGGGCGTGGAAACGGTGACGGCATGGGACATTCGTGAGCTGGAAAAATATCGGCCGTCGCTGAAACGCGTCGAAAATATCAATCAGGCGCGGCGTGTGATGAATCTGCCGCCGGCAAGCGGGGAATTTGCGAGATTCCCGAATCCACTGAAGACGAACCCGCGGATCGGGCTTTATAAAGGGTCGGCTGCATCGATGGACGAAGGCTGGACGCGTCTGGTGTTCGATATGTTCCGGATACCGTACCGATCGGTGACAGATACGGACGTTCGCGGCGGGAACCTTGATCTGGACGTGATCGTGCTTCCGGCCGACAGCGAGAATTCAGTCGTGAAGGGCCTGCCGGCGACGCGTTATCCGGACGAATTTGCCGGCGGCATCGGCGACGCGGGCGTCGCGAACCTGAAGAAATTTGTTGAGAACGGCGGCAAGATCGTCTGTTTCGACGACGGCTGTGAAATGGTGATCAAGCAGTTCGGGCTGCCGATCAAGAACGTGGTTGCCGGCCTGAAGCGAAGCGAATTCTACAATCCCGGCTCGATTGTACGGCTGGCGGTCGATACAAAAGAACCGCTTGCACGCGGAATGAACGAAGATACCGCCGCCTATTTTATAAGCAGTTCGGCGTTCGAGATCGCTGCGGACGCGAAGGTGCGCGTCGCGGCCCGGTACGCGGAAAAGGATTCGCTGCTTTCGGGATGGATGCTCGGCGAAAAATATATCAACGGAAAAGCCGCCCTGGCGGAAACGGATCACGGCAAGGGGAAGATCGTCCTTTTCGCGTTCCGGCCGCAGCACCGCGGGCAGACGTTCGGGACGTTCCCGTTTATTTTTAATAGCCTGGAAAAAAGATGAGCAGGACGTTCGTGTTATTCCAGCGAAAGTTCTCGAAAAATTCAGTTTAATTTTGATAACGTTGGGTTTAATATAAAGTCATGTTGTTTCGCCCCGCTTTGGTTCTTCTCGCAGTATTGAGCTTCACTTTAACCGCATTTTCGTTTCCCATAGGCGTATATCGATTGGCCGGGGAACCGCTGGTGCGTATCGGTTTGTCGACGAATTCGAGTTCGGTCGCGATCACGACGAGCGATTCGTCACTGGTGGCGTTCGCGCCGGATGAGCCCAGCCGGATGCTGGCGGCGAACCGCGTGACGATCACGGCGCGCGCTTACCGGCCGCCTGAGGTCGAACAGTTTCGTATCGAGATACAGAATATTCCCACGCAGAAGGACGCGGAGAACATAGCGGCGGACATTCGCAGCAGTACAAAACAAACGGCGATCACCAGTATCGACCCGGCGACGAACACTTGGCGCGTATGGATAGGCGGGGTGATGCCGTCGCAGGAGGACGCCGATCAGTTCAAGGCGGAGCTGGCGGAAAAGGGATTTGAAGACACGGTAACGGTTTCCGAAAAGAAGGCGACCCCGTCGAGCGACGCGCTTGCACTGTCGCGGCAATTGCGGACGGCGGGGAGATCGGAGGTGCGAAGCCTGATCAAACCGACGGGCGATTCGGTGCCGATACTCGCTGATGCTGTGGTGAATCCGGGACTGCGCGAAGTGATCGTGAGCGGGCCGAGCGAACCTGCGCGGTTTTCGTCGCTGAAGGCGGTCTCGTTCGGGTCGTTTAACGAACGCGCGGTGCCGGTAAAACTTAACGGAAAAGCATACCGCGGAAAGCTGGAGGTTTTTGTAAATTCGCGGGGAACGCTGACGGTCGTGAACGTCGTGCCGCTCGAGGATTACCTGCTCGGCGTCGTGCCTGCGGAGCTGAGCCTGCCACAATTAGAAGCGCAGAAGGCGCAGGCGATCGCGGCGCGGACATATGCAGTCGCGAACATCGACGGTTACGGGTCGAAAGGCTTCGACATGCTGCCGACGGTCTGGTCGCAGGTCTATAAGGGCGTTTCGATCGAGACGGCGATGGGAAGCCGGGCGGTGCGCGAGACACGCGGGCAGATCGCTACGTACAAGGGCAAGCCGATCATGGCGTATTTTACGTCGACGTGCGGCGGCAGGACGGAAAACTCGGAAAATGTGTTCGACAAGGCCGAACCGTATCTTCGCGGCGTGGAATGTTCGCTTGAGGGTCACAGGCATTTCGACCCGTTCCTGATAAAGACCGTGCGGACGCCGGCGAAATTGAGGAACGACGAATATCTGGAGCTTGTTCCGCTGATGTCTTTGCTGGCGTCGAATGGATTTTCGCTGACGACCAAGGAATTTACGGACGATTGGTTCGATTCGGAGCCGACCGTGGGCGAGATATCGAATTGGCTGAACCAGATCGCATCGAAATTTGGAAAGCCGTTCCCGAATGTCACGAAAGACACCGTGAAGCCGCTGGAACTCGCACGTGTGCTGGCAAGCCTCGCGTACACGCCGGGAGCGGCCGACACGCTGCTCAGCGATTCGGATGTGAACTATCACCTGTCGTTCGACGACGCGGCGGAGGTCCCGAAGGATCGGCGGGCTGACCTTGCGATGCTGATGCGCGACGGGCTGTTCATGCTGCACGCGGACCTGACGCTGAAGCCGCAGAAGAGTTTCCGCCGTGCGGACATGCTGCGGCTGATCCGGCAGATCTACGAGAAGAAGAATTGGATGCCGGTTCTGCAGACGGGCACAGCGAAGGCGACGGCGGACGGGAAGCTCGTCCTGCGTTCCGGAAGATCGGAAAGACAGGTGACGGTGCGTCCGGACGTATTTCTTTTCCGGCAGTTCGGGGCGAGGGTTTATCCGGTCAAGGAAGCGGCATTGGTCGGCGGCGAAGCGGTCAGATTCCAGACGGACACGGCCGGTGCGGTCACATATTTGGAGATCAGCCCGACCGATACGCCGACGGTCGCCGAAAATATGTCGCCTTTCACGAATTGGAATGAAACGGTTTCGGCTTCGGCAGTGCAATCTAGGCTGTCGCGATATGTCCGCGGGATCGGCACGCTTTATGACGTCAACGTCAAAACGAAAGGGTATTCGCGGCGTGCGGTCGAGCTCGAGATAATCGGGTCGAACGGCACGAAGATATTAAAGGGCGGCAAGATACGTTCGGCTCTGCGGTTGAAGGAACAGCTTTTTGTCATCAATAAACGCTACAGCGGCTCGACGGTGGCGAGCTATACATTCACCGGACGCGGCTGGGGCCACGGCGTCGGGATGTGCCAGTACGGTGCGTACGGCCTCGCAAAAATGGGCGTCAAATACGACGAGATAATCAAACATTACTACACAGGCGTCGACGTCACGACGGCATATTAACGACAGATAAAGCCAAGCAGAGCTGGGCGACGTAATAGAGCGGCAGGCCGACCGCTTTGTTTGCAAAGGCGTGTTCGACGAAACGGTCGCGTGCGACGAAGACGTCCGACGCGGCAAAGATCAGAGCTCCGAGCGGAATTAATTTTGAATTGCCGGCGACTCCGGCGGCGATGGCGATGCCGCACATGATCACGATCGCGGCCACGTACGCGGGAACGGCGATCCTGAAAACACCCGAAAGTTTCGGCAGCAGCCAATAGAGCAAACCGGCGCCGACGACGGACATAATAAGCAGTCCGAAGAGGATCTCGTTCAATGTGACCGGCAGCGACGCGAATGCAAAGGCGAACGCGACGTGCGCGAGCAGAAAGGCGGCGATGCCAGCAAGAAACGACGATTCGCGTTTTGAGAGAAGAAGCACATCGCCGAGCCAGCTGAGCGCGAGGGCCAGAAGTATCAAGCGGCCATACCTCGTTGCCTGCGCGCCGTTCGCGAAGGCGACTGCGATGAATGCGGTGCTTGCCAGAATCTTAAAAATCCAGCGGCCCGCATCGGAATTTCGCCGCTCCGCCGCAACAAGAGCAAGCGCGGAGGCGATGCAAACGATAGATGCGGCGGCAGCGGTATTCACCTTTATGCGATTCTCCCGAAGTCAGATCATCGGTGCGGTTTTGATTCTCGTCCTTATACTGATCGTAACCTATTTTCGCACATGAAGGCGCTCATTTCTTACGCGGCAGCGGCGACATGTGGAAGGTCAGCTTTCCGCCATTCGCTATCTCGGAATGCGTAATGTATCGGCGTTCCAACGGCCTGCCGTCTAGCATGACCCGTTCCACATAAACATTTTTGTCGCTTTGGTTTACGGCTTCGACGGTGAAGGTCTTTCCGTTCTCCAGTTTGACCGATGCCGACTTTACCGCCGGACTGCCTAATTGATATTGCCCGGAGCCGGGCGCTACGGGATAGAAGCCAAGCGCGGTGAACAGGTACCAGGCGGACATTTGGCCGCAATCATCATTGCCGCCGAGGCCGTCCGGAGCCGGGCGGTATTGGTTTTTCAGGATCATCCGCACGCGCTCCTGCGTTTTCCATAGTTCGTCGGTCCAATTATAGAGATAAGCGACATGATGCGAGGGTTCGTTGCCGTGGACGTAATTGCCGATGATGCCTTCGCGGGTGATGTCTTCGGTTTCGGCGAAGAACTCGTCGGGCAAGTGCATGGTGAACAGTTCGTCCAGGTATTTCGCGAACTTCGTTTTTCCGCCCATGACGGCTATCAACTCTTCCGGACGGTGCGGCACGTACAGGCTGTAATTCCAGGCGTTTCCTTCGATAAAGCCCTGATCGTGTGTCTGCAGCGGGTCGAATTTCTCGCGGAATTTTCCGTCGCTCATCTTTGGCCGCATAAAACCCGATGCCGGATCGAAAACGTTCCGCCAATTTTCGGAGCGTTTGATAAATTCTTCGTAGAGATCATTTCGGCCGAGCTTTTTCGCTGCCTGCGCGATCGCCCAATCGTCATAGGCGTATTCGAGCGTTTTTGAAACAGACGAAGAATTTTTGTCTTCGGGAACGTATCCAAGCCGGATGTAATATTCAAGCCCGTCGAAATAATTCGTGCGCGCGGTCTGTGCGGAGGCTTCGAGGGCCTTCATCGCTTCGGCACCGGTAAGATTTCCCGACACGATGGCGTCCGCGATGACGCTGACGCTGTGATAGCCGATCATGCACCAATTTTCGTTTGCGTAATGCGACCAAACTGGCAGCATTTTATGAACGCTCTGGTCGTAATGCGCGACCATCGACCGGACCATGTCGCCGTTGCGTTTGGGCTGAATAATATTCAACAGCGGATGGAGCGCTCGGTACGTGTCCCAGAGCGAGAATGTTGTGTAATTGACAGGTATGTCGCTGGCTTGAGTTGGGTGATTCGCCCTTACTGACGTGCGGACTTCCGCATTTGTATGAACGTTTTGATCGAGGCCTTTGTAGCGGCCGTCGACGTCCATATATACCGTCGGCGACAGGAACGTGTGATATAGCGCCGTGTAGAAATTGACCATGTCGTCTTCGGAGGGCATCGTGACGGCGACCTTGCCCAGTTCCGCGTTCCAGGCGGCGTGCGCTTCGCGTCTGATGCGGTCGAAATCCCAGTGTGGAATTTCGGCCTGCATGTTCTTGACGGCGCCTTCGGTCGAGACGGGCGATATGGCGAATTTGATCAGGACGGGCTCGCCAGCGGCGGTGTCGAAATCGAAATACGCGCGGATCTGTTTGCCGGCGGCTTCGGGGAAGTTGCGCGTCTGGTCGAACTTTCGCCAAAAGCCCTTATAATCCTGCGTTTCGTAATTCTTGAAGCCGTATGACTTGAACGGCTTCGAAAACTCCATCGCGAAATAGACGGTCCGGGTGCGCGCCCAGCCATTCGTCTGGCGGTATCCAACGATGCGGCGGCCGTCTTCGACGCGAACGAATGTCCAGACGTTCTTGTCGTCGTAATTGTAGATGCCGTGCATCAGATCAAGGACGATATGGGCATTATCCGTTGCCGGAAAAGTATAGCGGTGCATGCCGACACGCGTCGTCGCCGTCATTTCGGCAAGGATGTTGTCGTCGTCGAGGCGGACGCTGTAATAACCGGGCTCAGCCTTTTCGTTCGCGTGCGAAAAAGCCGACCGGAAACCGCTCTTCGGATCACCTTTCGTGCCCGGTTCGAGCTGCAGCGGGCCGACCGTCGGCATGATCAGAAAATCGCCCAGGTCGCTGTGGCCGGTGCCGCTGAAATGCGTGTGCGAAAACCCGACGATCTCGCGGTCGTCGTATTGATATCCGGCGCAGTATTTATAAGCGTCCTTGTTATATTTGCCACCAATGTTGTGCGGCTGTTGGTCGGTGTCCGGCGAAAGCTGGACCGCGCCGAACGGAACGGTCGCGCCCGGATACGTGTGGCCCATTTTCTGGGTGCCGATAAACGGATCGACGTAGCGGGCGTAGTTCGCCTGAGCCCGCGCGGCGGCGCTGACCGTGAATAGCAGAAGCAGTATTAATGCGAATGATCTCATCTTGAAGAAGAAAGGAAAGGCCGATATATGACCGGCCTTGTTGGAATTATCGTCGGACCTTGATCCTTGCGATGGTTAATGTTTCCTTGTCGCCGTCGTCGTAATCGATCGCCAGAACATTTCCGGCGCGGGCGGCTATGGTTCCGGGGTAATACTCGCCGCCGCGTTTCCAATTGCCGAGAACCTTGTCCCCTGCCGTCAGGTTCTCCGGCGTCATTCGGGCATCGTTCGTCCATTCCTCATCGCCGTCATCGAAAATGACGTAATACTGCGAATCGGACACGCCCGTTACTGACGCCGGATACCAATCTCCGTCGCCGCTCCATTGAACCAGGGCCCTGTCGCCCACTTTCCAATTTCCCATTTATGGTTTTTGCTCCTAAGAATAGTTAATTTAAGGCATTAGCCGCAGATCCGCGCAGACAAGGAATAACGAGCGTACCGCTGCTGCCCCAGAAGAATAGATCCGTGCTAAAAGTTCCGGCTGATAAGTCGAAGTGCTTGTAAACCTGCCATCGGAAACTGAAAGAAATTTACCATAATTGACCGATTAGCTGCAGATCTTTTTGCCAAGACCGCGAATTCCGGCGTTCGTGTTCCCGCGGCCGCGGGTTAGCGTTTATACTTTCAGCAGAATGTCCGATCCCGATCTAAATGTACCAAGACCGATCTATGCCATCGTCGGCCCGACAGCGTCGGGGAAGACGACGCTCGGCGTTGAGCTCGCCCTACGTGTTGGCGGCGAGGTGATCAATTGCGATTCGGTGCAGATCTATAAGGAGATCGAGATCGCCACTGCAAAGCCGACCGCGGAAGAGATGCGCGGCGTGCCGCACCATTTGATCGGGTACGTGCCCGCAGCGGTGAATTACACTGCAGCCGATTGGGCAGACGACGCGGCGGAAAAGATCCGCGAGATCGAATCGCGCGGGCGCGTGCCGGTGCTGGTGGGCGGGACGGGATTTTACCTGCGCACGCTGCGGCGGCCGCTTTTTGAAAGCCCGAAAACGGACGAGCGGTTGCGTGAACGGCTGCGCGGTATCCGCGAACGGCGCGGTGCGGAGCATTTGCATAGAATGCTGCGGCGGGTCGACAGCGAAGCCGCGGAAAAGTTGTTCCCGCGCGATTACGTGCGGGTCATGCGTGCGCTGGAGGTTTATTTCCAAACGGGAAAGCGGATATCGGAACAACAGCCGAACCGTGCCGAACCGCCGGAATTTGCCGACCGGATCAGAATTTTCGTGCTGAATCCGCCGCGTGACGAATTGTATGAAAAGATCAACGTACGCACAGCGGCGCATTTCGAAGCGGGCCTTGTCGAAGAAGTGAAACTCCTGCGCGAAGCGGGTTTGCCGGACGAGACAAACGCACTCGGTTCACATGCGTACCGGCGCGTTTGCGAATATTTGCGTGGAGAGAGGACGTTGGAGAGCGCGGTCGAGGAGTCCGCACGCGACGTTCGTCATTATTCAAAACGGCAAATAACATGGTTCAAAAAGGAAGAAGGAGTAACGTGGCTGGACGGTTTCGGGGATGATCTGAAGGTCCGTGATAGGTTATGGAGACTCATTGGATCATGACATTTCTTTGTTGCATTCGACCGGGATTTGGCACAAATATACGGTTTTAAGAAAAATCTTGTCTGATATTTCAAATTTGCTATAATCGAAGACGCAATTATAAATTCAAGTAAATAAAAGAGAAAATGTTATGGAAAAACCAGCTGCCCAAAACATTCAGGATGCTTTCTTAAATTCGGCCCGGCGCGAGCGGATTTCCGTGGTCATTCATCTCTTACAAGGTACGACGCTTTCGGGACGGATAAAGAGCTTCGACAAGTTCTCTGTTTTGCTCGATGTGGGCGGCCAGGATTTTCTTATTTTTAAACATTCTATATCCACTATCTCACAGGAAAAAAAGGCAGCGGTCGCCGAATAAACAAGGTTGCTAGGAAAATTCATTACGTTTGAAGGGATTGACGGAAGCGGGAAGTCAACGCAGTTGCGCATGCTTGCCGGCGACCTTCGACAGCGCGGTATCGATTGCATAACGACGTGCCAGCCGGGTGGAACGCCGCTCGGGAGGCGCTTGCGCGAAGCATTTCTCGAGACCGAAGAAACGGTCGCGCCGATGGCAGAGCTGCTGCTGTTTGCCGCCGACCGCGCGCAGCACGTCGAATTCCTCATTAAACCCGCACTTGAGCAAGGACGCATCGTAATATCCGACCGATACGCGGACGCGACGTACGCATATCAGGGAGCCGGCCGCGGTTTTTCCGAACAGATCGTAAATTAGATAATAGAACAGGCGACCGGCGGGCTGAAGCCGGGCCTGACGCTGTTTTTCGATATTACGGTCGAGAACGCGCTGCAGCGGACCGGTTCGCGAAA
This sequence comes from Acidobacteriota bacterium, assembly GCA_023436495.1. Lineage (GTDB taxonomy): Bacteria > Acidobacteriota > Blastocatellia > Pyrinomonadales > Pyrinomonadaceae > OLB17. Next base: position 591 of record JAEZIT010000115.1, on the reverse strand, counting down.
GGACGGCGGCGAGCGGGCGAACCGTATGGATATGGAGACCGCGGATTTTTATGAGCGCGTTCGCCGAGCTTACCTGCGAATCGCGGCGGATGAGCCGGAGCGATTTCACGTCATCGACGCAAACGGGCCTTTGGAAGACGTTCACGCACGCGTCGTGAGAGAGGTAACGACGTTCCTGAACCTCGGAACCGCGTAAATTCAGATGTTCAATAAACTGATCGGAAACGAACGTGCGAAGGAGGTGCTGATACGTCTTCTGACAAAAGGCCGCCTGCCGAACGCACTGCTGTTTGCCGGGCCGGACGGCGTCGGCAAGAAGCGATTTGCGCTTGAGGTCGCGAAATCCTTCTTCTGCCGCAACCGGCAAGGTGTAGAAGCATGTGACGAATGCCCGGCGTGCAGGCGTGCAGGCGTTTTTGAATTTCCGAAACCGGACGACAAGGTCGCCCACGAACGCGTGATATTCAGCGAACATCCTGACGTAGGCATGGTGATCCCGTATAACCGGAATATTCTGGTCGAAGCCACCCGCGATATAGAACTGGAATCGCAATACCGCCCGTTCGAAGCTCCGGCGCGTTTTTTTATTAT
>JAEZIT010000058.1 GCA_023436495.1 Acidobacteriota bacterium | reverse complement strand
GACCAATCCTGTCAGAGCCGTCACGCCAAACGCATATTTCCGCGAATAGCCTTGTGATTGCAGGGCGACCGCGACGGAAAGGCCTTCCGGAATATTCTGCAGGCCGATGCCCATCGTTGCACCGAGGCTCGTGCTGAGTTCGCCGGTCGCGTTCGCGACGCCGACCGAAAGGCCTTCGGGAAAATTGTGTATGGCGATCGCGATCACGAACAGCCAGATCTTGCGAAGCCTTCCGAGGTCGATGATCCCGTCGTGGCCCTTGGCAAAATGTTCGTGCGGGATCAATTCGTTTATCGACCAAAGGACGAATCCGCCGATGAACAGGAAAAGAATTGATTGAGAGACCGAGCCGATCAAACTTGACCCGCTTGCCCGGCCGTGTTCGATCGACGGGATCAGCAGCGAAAAAATGGTAGCGGCAAGCATTACGCCCGCCGCAAAGCTGAGCAGGTTGTTATTGAATTTTTCATTAAGCCGGCGCAGAAAAAGCGCAGGCACGGCGCCGAGCGTAGTCGCGCCGAAACCGGCAATTGCCGTTGCGATCAGAGCGTTGGTGAAAGTATCGATGGTGATCGCCATGTCGAAGAACAAACTAATCTTAATACAAACGTCAGTGGATTATGAATAAGTAACGCTGTTCCGAACCGGGCATGAGCTTTTCTTCGAACCGCAGCTTTTGCCGCGTCAAAGCATCGCGGAGCGCAGGGCCGCCGAAAAATAAAAGCTTCTTGTTTCGCGACCATTTCAGCAATCGCGGCAGTTTTTCGGTGAATTTATCCAGTGCGCGGCATGTCACGATCGAAAATCCTGAGTTGTCGGCCTCTTCGAACTGTCGGTTGACGACAGCGGCGCGTGCCTGAATACCGAGTTCGGCAGCGGCCGCTTCAAGGAATTTTGCCTTTTTGATCTTCGATTCGATGAGGACAGCAGATAGGTCTTCGCGAGCTAAGAGGCACGGAACCGCCGGAAGCCCGGCCCCGGTCCCGACATCGGCGAACCGCGTCCCGTTCGGCAGGTATTCGAGCAGCGTTAGCGATTCAAGAACGTGACGGACGGCGAATTCTTCAGCCGGCATCGGCGCCACCAGATGCAGCAGCGAATTGTTCTCCTGAACGATCTCGTAAAAATCCCCGAGCCGCTCTATTACACTCTCGGAAAGCTCCAACCCGAACGCCGCCTGGTTTTTGTTTACCGCATCGATAAAGCCATCACGCATAAGCTGTAAGTGTTACGCAATGCGGGAAATAACGCAATGTAGAGAATTTCCGACGGGCGGAAAAAGAAAAAGGACGAAGGCCGTGACGCTTCGTCCGTTTGATCGGCTTAGAAATTGGTGCGGACGAGAAGAATCGAACTTCCACTCTGTAACCAGAACAGGCTTCTGAGACCTGCGCGTCTACCAGTTCCGCCACGTCCGCATTGGGCGAATTACTGATAATACGAATTTGAACGGTGAAATTCAAGAATGGACAAGACATTTGGTATATTTGAACGGTGCAGGATAATTTAAAGGCCCGGTTCAAGGCAGTTCAGGACAGGATCGCCGCTGCGGCGGCACGAGCCGGCAGAAAAGCATCGGAGATCAAGCTGGTCGCGGTCAGCAAGACGCATCCCGTCAAAACGGTACGCGGGGCGATGGCGGCAGGATTTTTGGTATTCGGCGAAAACAAGGTCCAGGAAGGCGAGTCGAAGATAGCCGAGGTTGGCCGTGGAAAAGCCGAATGGCATCTGATCGGCCACCTGCAATCGAACAAGGCGAGAAAGGCCGTCGAATATTTCGATGTGATCGAATCGGTGGACTCCGTTGAGATCGCGTCCCGGCTTGAGCGGATCTGTACCGAAGAGGGCCGCGAAAGCCTGCCGGTGTTGATCCAGATAGACCTTGCGGGCGAGAAGACAAAATCGGGAATTTCAGAGCCTGAGCTGCCGGTTTTGGTCGAGTTTCTGAAACGATGCGAACGCCTCAAGTTCATCGGGCTGATGGTTTTGCCGCCGTATTTTGAGGACCCGGAAGCGACAAGGCCTTATTTCAAAAGGCTTCGCGAGATCCGCGACCGGCTGGCTTCCGAAGGCGTCTTCGGCACGGGCAGCGGCGAACTCTCGATGGGAATGAGCCACGATTTCGAGGTCGCGATCGAAGAAGGAGCCACGATCGTGCGGGTTGGTACGGCGATTTTCGGGGAACGCGCGAAGGGGTGATCCGGGGGAATTATTATGCTTTCTTCAACTGTCTATCCGATCGTGTCACTGGTGGTTTGGATCGCCTTTCTGGTATTTCTCACATTGCTCGTACTGCGTCTGATCTTTAACTACGCCGACCCGAACCCGTTCGGAAAGATCGGACGGCTTGGATTCAAGGTCCGTAAACTCAGCGAAAGATTCGTTTACCCGGCGGCTCGTTTCCTTGCCAATTTCCGTATCGATACGCGGCTTGCTCCGATATTGACGGCGCTGATCGCGCTTGTATTCACGTGGTTCGGTCTTCAGATCATCGGAAACACTTTCTTTATTATCGACGGCCTAACGGCAGGCGTGACATCGGGCAAACCGATGGTAGTGCTCGGATTTATTCTTTACGCCATCCTGAGTGTGCTGATCCTGTTCATATTTATACGGTTCCTGTCGTCCTGGTTCGTATTCCACCGGAGCACGTTCCTTGGGTTTGTTAACCGTGTGACCGACCCGATCCTGCTGCCGGTGCGACGGCTGATACCGCCCGTCGGAATGTTCGATCTTTCGGCGATGATAGTCCTGCTTTTGATCAGCTTTTTGCAGAGCATCGTGCTGCGGGTATTTGTCTTCGGATGATAGAGTTTGCCGAAAAACAAGGTGCGGTCACATTTGCCGTGAGGATCGTGCCGCGTGCTTCGAAGAGCGAAATAGTCGGCGAGCACGACGGCGCGCTGAAGATCAGAATAGCTTCACCGCCCGTGGACGGCGCGGCAAATGACGAACTCGTCCGATTGCTGGCAAAGCTGCTCGGCGTTTCGCGATCGAACGTCGAGATCGCTTCGGGCCAAACGTCTAAGGCCAAACAGATAAGAATAAACGGCGTAACTGTCCGGGAAGTCCGAACGGGGTTCGGGCTGTAAATCTCGCGGACAGCATCCGGACGCCTACGGCAATAAAAAGCCACAGCAGAACGGCTCCGCCGATCGATTCCGCGGCCAGAAAGCGTACCGAACGCGACAGGTTTTCCGGGTCCCAGGTCGCCAGCGTCATGCGGACGCATTGAACATCGGCCAAGATCAAAAGCGTGCAAATTGCCAATAGGGTGTGATCGCGTTTCATAGGGGTTTTTAACTAATTACAAACCCGCAAGGTGAATTCGCCGTGACGCAAATCTCACGAAAATGTAAATTCGCAAATTTGCGGCGGAAAAAAACGGCGTGATATATTTCAACTTTCGGATATGGCCCGCGAAAACTCCACAGGGGTTAGGTTTGTACTCGGCAAACGACGGCCCCGAAAGAGCTAAACCACACGAAAGGAAGAATTACCGATGTCAGGACATTCCAAATGGCACACGATCAAGCATAAGAAAGGCGCACTCGATGCAAAACGCGGAAAGATCTTCACGAAGCTGATCAAGGAGATCACCGTCGCGGCCCGCACAGGCGGCAGCGGCGACCCGGACGCGAATGCACGGCTTAGAAAGGCGATCAGCGACGCCAAGGGCCAAAACATGCCCAATGACACGATCGACCGGGCGATAAAGCGCGGCACAGGCGAGATCGAGGGCGCAAACTATGACGAGGTGACCTACGAAGGTTACGGCCCGAACGGGGTTGCCGTTATGGTCGAGGGCCTGACCGACAATCGCAATCGTACCGTCGCTGAGATCCGCCACATTTTTTCAAAGAACGGCGGGAATATGGGCGAATCCGGTTCCGTCGGGTGGATGTTCGACAAAAAGGGCTACATCGTCGTCGACAAGGCAGCCAAAAGCGAGGACGAACTGTTCGAGATCGCGATCGAGGCCGGCGCGGACGATATGCAGGATGACGGCGATGTATTCGAGATCTTTACGTCGCCCGACGCGTTCGAGGCGGTCCACGAAGCCATCAAAGCCGCCGGTATCGAACCGCAGGCTGCCGAAGTTTCAATGATCCCGCAGAACTATATCGAGCTGACAGGCCAGGACGCCAAACAGATGCTGAAACTTTACGAAGCGCTCGATGACAATGACGACGTCCAGAAGGTGTACGCGAATTTTGATATTGACGAGAGCGAAATGGAATAGTATTCCGTTTCGCCCGTCCTGCCCCGATCGTATGCAGTCAAAGCGGAATTTCGGCGATTCGGCATAAAGATCTCGGCGGAGCCGTCGACGGTATTAATGAACAGACTGCCGATCTGATTCGCGCCTTCCGCGGCCGTTATTTTCTCTCGCCTGGAAACTTCGATGATCTTCGACGAAAAGGTCCAGTCCAAATATCGCGACGCCATCGAAA
>JAEZIT010000044.1 GCA_023436495.1 Acidobacteriota bacterium | reverse complement strand
CCGCGTCCCGGCCCTTTACTTGCCGTTCTGCCGGGATTAAAATAGTAATCACTATCTCGGGACAATTCTTTCCCCTTCTTTCCTTGCGAAATTAATTGCTATCCCGCGTTGTTTGAGGCTTTCACGGACGAACGGCGATGCCGGCGCGTCTATAGAAAACAACCAAGGAGGAAAGTTATGTTTAGCATTAATAAGATCGGGGCGGTCGTATTTTCGGTCGCGATGGTAATCGGCACGCTCGTAATTTCGGGCCAGGCCCAACCGGGGCGTGCGCGTTGGGAAGGAAACAACGGTAATCATTACGGTTGGGACCGCGGGCGTCGTCGGGGCTGGGACCGGCGTGATCGGCGTTCTTACCGGCGTGACAGAGATCGCCGGTATCGTGATCGTTATCGTGATAATTATTACAATGACGACCGCTACGATCGTCGATACCGCACGAACCGCTATAATTCGGGCCTCGGCGTGCTTGGGAGCATCTTCGGCGTGTCTAACGGCGGTTATTACGATAACGGATATTACAACAACGGTTACTACGGCGACCGTTACATGAGCCGAAAAGAGCGCCGCAAGGCTATGAAGCGTTATCAGAAGGCTCGGCGAAAAGCGCAGCGTCGCGCCTATCGCAATTACGGCTATTCGTATTAGAATAGAACATACTCTCCTCCAGACGCCTTTTCGGGACGGTTTCGGTAAACCGTCCCTTTTTTGCGCAAACGGTTGGTTCGTTTATAATGTGTGCACCTTTTCTCTTCTCTTAAAACTATGAAAAACCTATCCGTTCTATTTCTCGTCATGTGCTTTTCGGCGGCGGCGTTTGCGCAGACAATGCCGGCCGACGCCGATCCAAAACTCTGGCAGCGCGCGCTTGCGCTTCATAAAAAGTCCATCGTCATCGACGGCCACAACGACATCACGGGCCCGATGGTCGATATGGACTTCAATCTCGGCGACGATTCGCTCGGGCGGATGCAATCGGGCGGCGACCCGATGCACACAGACATTTCGCGCTGGAAAAAGGGCGGGATGACGGGCGAATTCATGTCCATTTACGTTTCGGGTTCGACGATGCAGACCGGCGGAGCGATGCGGCGTGCGATGGACCTCATCGACGCGACCTACCGCGAGGCCGAGCGCCATCCGCAGGACCTGTCGATGTGCACGACCGCCGAGCAGATACGCCAGGCGAAGAAGCAGAACAAGATCTGCATGCTCATGGGCATCGAAGGCGGTTACGCCATTGAGAATTCGCTGTACGCGCTGCGGGATTTCTACCGGTTGGGCATTCGGTATATGACCTTGACGCATAACGTGGCGACCGATTGGGCGGACGCGCACCGCGACATCAAGCACAACGGCCTTACGGACTTCGGTAAAGAGGTCGTTCGCGAAATGAACCGTCTCGGGATGCTCGTGGACATCTCGCACGTGTCCGAAAAAGTGATGATGGACGTTCTCGACACGACCAAAGCGCCGATCATTGCGTCGCATTCCGGCGCGCGGGCCGTCAACGACCACACCCGCAACGTCCCCGACGCCGTCCTGAAGCGTCTGCCGCAGAACGGCGGCGTGATAATGGTCGTTTTCTACCCTTCGTTCCTCGACGAACGCACGAACCGCGAAGAGAACGAGCGTTCCGCCAAGCTCCGCGATCAGGTCGCAAAGCTTCGCGAGCAGTACAAGGACGACCGGGCCGGCCTTAACAAAGCGATTGCCGAGCTCGAAGCCGCCAATCCGATCTATATCGCCGATTACAAACGCATCGTCGATCACATCGACCACATCAAAAAGGTCGCCGGCATCGACCACGTCGGCCTCGGCTCCGATTACGATGGCGTGCCGTTCCTGCCGACGCCGATGAAGGGCGTCGAAGACCTCCCGCTCGTCACTTACGAAATGCTCCGCCGCGGCTACACCGAAGCAGAGGTCAGAAAGGTCCTCGGCGAAAATTTCCTGCGTGCCTTCGCCCAGGCCGAACGCGTAGCCGGAAACCGAAAGATCAGCGCCGGCGGGAGTTTGATGAAGTTTAAGAAGTAGTCACCGATCTTTCTTCAGTATTGCGACAGCGCGGCCGGCATAAGGCCGGTACCGGAGGCGATAGCGGCCGGGTTCTTCCGCGGCTCGGCCGCTCTATTTGCGGTGAAGCTCCGCTTCACCGTTCCGCAGGTCCGCTGCCTCAAACCTTCGTCAGCAACCGTTTGCGCCACGATCACCGGATAAACTCGCCACCTCGCAAATTAAGGAAATCCCGCTCCGTAAGAACGGCACCGAAACGTCGTTCATTACGGAGTTTATCTTTTTAAATACCCGTATCTTAGCCCGCGTCAACTTCGGAAAGCAGAGGGAAATGATCGGAGGCGTGCGCGGCGGGTGGTTCGGTGATGACTTCGCAGGTTTTCAGTTTGGTGGCGAAGTTTGGCGGGACGAAGAGGAAATCGAGACGGACGTGCGGGTCCCAGGTTGGGAACGTGAAGCCCGGTTCGGCGTGCAGCGAGCGATATCCGTCGACGTAACCCGCGTCGAGCATTCGCTGGATCGTCTGATATTTGACGCGCCCGCCGGTGACCCAGGCGGCGATGCGAAGCCGAAGCGGCAGGCGTTTGTGGTCGAGAAGCTCGCCGGGCGCGAGCGTGTTCATATCGCCCGTGACAACGTGAAAACTCTCGCGCCGCATGCGAATGGCGCGGAGCAAAGCGTCGAGTTCGCGAATGCGCCGGCGCTCGGTCCAATTCGAATGCACCGCGCTGAGATGAACACCGAAAACGGTCATTTCCGAACCGACGGGCTTTAACTCCAGAAACGCGCGCCGAAGCTCCGGCGGCTTGTGCCACGCGTCCGATTCGATCTCCGTTCGGCTTAAATACCCGAGCGAATAACCGATCTTCGCTCCCCAGAACTTCATCCCCGTCATATCCGCCAGCCGTTCGACCACATCGGGCCGCGTCGCTTCCTGCAGCACGACGATATCGGGTGCGACGGCGTTTATCACTTCGGACATCTGCGCTTCGCGCCCTGCGCCGCCGTGACGGATGTTGTAGCTAAGAAGCTTCAGCGTCATTCGGCGACGCTCCCGAATAGCACGAGATAAGGCTGGCCAAGCATTTCGCCCCGAAAGTACATCACAAAGTCCCGCGAGGCCTGAATATTCACAGGACGATTGACCAGCGACATCAATTTGTCGCGCAGGCGAACGAGGTCCGGCGCAATTTCGGGGTCTTTGTCGCTGAGCGGTTTGCTGTGGATGGCGGGAAGATAGAATCCGTCGAACAGGGAATAGAAGCTGATTATCGCATCGCCGACGAGCGTCAGATCAAGATCGCTCGTGCCCGGCCCATCCGCATCGAACGGCGCGCCGTCCGCCCAGCGTTCCCCCGTAACCGCGCTGCCGCGAAGAACGGCCGTCGTGCCTTCGGGCACCGCTACCTTGATCCAATCACAGAACTCGTTGAAAAGCGATTCATCGCCGTTAAAGGCAAGCTCGATCACCCGCCCGCGCTTTTCTTCCTGATTCGCCCCGCCGTCGTCTTCCATCGCATTACCCTCCTGTATATAAATAGGATAAAACAAGTTGAGCGGATAGCGGAAATTTTGGGGATCGCGCGGAGATGGCTCTCCTAGAGGTAACGGGCAAGTTTTAAGAAAGGACGCCGTCCGAAAAGTCGGAGTTCATCCGTGGGTTTCCGCCTTCGTCTGTGGATTCCGTGGTTATTCCTGATAATCAGGGCCGTAAACACGGAATTCACAGATCGAAGACACAGAAACTGACCTTTCTGACATTCTTCTGTCAGTCTTACCCGGCGCCGTGGCATTTCTTGAATTTCTTGCCGGAGCCGCAGTAGCACGGTTCGTTGGGTTTGATCTTTGGCTGATCGCGTTTGAACGGCGTGTGCCGCAGTTCTTCGGTGTCGCCGGCGGCGGTGGCGGTTGCCATCGCTCCGGTGAACGCCATTCCTGCTGCCTGGCGGCGGGCACGCTGCATTTCGAGCCGTTCGAGGCGTTCGCGCTCTTCCTGTTCGTCACGGGTCACGATCTCGAGGTTAAAGAGTGCCTTCGTCGTATTGGTATCGATGCGGTCGAGCATGTCCTGGAACATATCGAACGACTGCTTCTTGTATTCGACGAGCGGGTCTTTCTGACCGTAGCCGACGAGCCCGATGCCCTGTTTCACGTGGTCGATCGAGAGAAGGTGGTCCTTCCACTGCGAATCGATGATGTTGAGCATGATGTAACGCTCGTAGGCACGCAGGCTCTCTGCGCCGGCGAGCTTTTCCTTTTCCTCGTAATCGGCGATCGCCTTTCGCCAGATCTTCTCTTCGATCGTGTCGGGCGAATCAACGCTGAAATCGACTCCGGCATCGACCGCAGGATCGACGTTATAGATGCTGTCGATCTCGGCAGCGAAGGTATCGACGTCCCACTGGTCCGGCGAAACCTCGGTGCTAAGGAAGCTGTGCGTCAGGTCGCCGAGCAGGTCCTTGGCAACGCCTTTTTCGCCGAGCAGATACTCGCGATGCTCAGGTTCGAACATCAACTGGCGGCGCAGGCCGTAGATGGTCTCGCGCTGGCGGTTCATGACGTCGTCATATTTCAGGACGTGTTTACGTGTTTCGAAGTTGCGTGCTTCGACCGCCTTCTGCGCGCGTTCGATCTGTTTCGAGACCGTCCGCGACTCGATGGCGACGCCGTTCTCCATCCCGAGCCATTCCATCATCGAACGGACCTTGTCGCCCGCGAAGATGCGCATCAGGTCGTCTTCGAGCGAGAGGACGAAGTGCGAGGAGCCGGGATCGCCCTGACGGCCTGCGCGTCCGCGAAGCTGGTTATCGATACGGCGGGATTCGTGCCGCTCAGTGCCGAGAATGTGCAGGCCGCCGGCCGCGACCACCTCTTCGTGTTCGGCTTTTACGACGGCCTTAGCCTTGCGCAGCTCTTCTTCGAACTGTTCAGGTGTGGCTTCGTCGGGGTTGATCTCCTGCCGTTTCAGGTATTCGGCGGCGAGAAATTCAGGGTTTCCGCCAAGCAGAATATCGGTACCGCGGCCGGCCATGTTGGTCGCGATGGTGACCGCGCCTTTGCGGCCCGCCTGTGCGACGATCTCGGCCTCGCGTTCGTGGTATTTAGCGTTGAGCACGTTGTGCGGAACTCCCGCTTTTTTCAGACGGTCGGCGATAAGTTCGGAATTTTCGACCGAAACCGTACCGACGAGAACCGGCTGGCCCTTCGCGTGCAATTCCTTGATCTCCGCAACAACGGCATCCCATTTTTCGGGCAGCGTGCGGTAAATAACGTCCGAGCCGTCTTTTCGGATCATCGAACGGTTGGTCGGGATGACGACGACGTCAATATTATAGGTCGTGCCGAATTCTTCCGCTTCCGTTTCGGCCGTACCGGTCATGCCGGAGAGCTTTTCGTACATGCGGAAATAATTCTGCAGCGTGATGGTCGCGAGCGTCTGGTTCTCGCGTTCGATCTTGACGCCTTCTTTGGCTTCGACGGCCTGGTGCAGTCCGTCCGACCAGCGGCGGCCCTGCATGAGGCGGCCGGTGAAATCGTCAACGATGATCACTTCGCCGTCTTGGACGACGTAATGATGGTCGACCTTATAGAGCGTATGTGCCTTGAGCGCTTGTTCGACGCAGTGCAGCATCTCCATATTCGACGGGTCGTACAGGTTGGAAACGCCTAGCAGCCGCTCCGCCTTCGCGACGCCCTGCTCGGTAAGCACGGCGGAATGGTTCTTTTCGTCAACGAGGTAATCGCCGGTTGTGACCTTTGTCTCCTCGTCTTTATGGCCTTTTTCGAGCCGCGGAATGATCTCGTTCGCGGTGTAATACTTATCGGTCGCTTCGTCGGATGCGCCGGAAATGATCAGCGGCGTGCGGGCTTCGTCGATCAGGATCGAATCGACCTCGTCGACGATCGAGAAGTAATGATCACGCTGGACGAGCGATTCGACGTCGAACTTCATATTATCGCGAAGATAGTCGAAGCCGAATTCGTTGTTTGTGCCGTATGTGATATCGGATCCGTAAGCGTCCTTGCGTTCGACATCATCCATGTCATTCTGGATGCATCCGACACTCAGGCCGAGGAATTGATGGAGCCTGCCCATCCATTCCGCGTCGCGCGAGGCGAGGTAATCGTTGACCGTGACAACGTGGACGCCGCGGCCTGTCAGGCCGTTTAGGTACGAGGGAAGTGTAGCGACGAGCGTTTTACCTTCACCCGTACGCATTTCAGCGATGCGTCCCTGGTGCAGGGCGATGCCGCCGATGAGCTGCACGTCGAAGTGACGCATCCCGAGCACGCGTTTGCCGGCTTCGCGGACCGTGGCGAAGGCTTCGGGCAGGATCTCGTGCAGTATCTCCTGTTCCATTTTACGCCGCGCGTCCTTGTCGTCGATGCCTTCGAGGCCGCGCGCGATCCTTTCCTTGAACTTAACGGTCTGGGCCTTCAGTTCATCGTCCGACATTTTCTGGATCGTCGGTTCAAGGTCGTTTATCTGCTGGACCGTCGGCTTGACCTTCTTTAAAAAGATGTCACTGCTCGATCCAAATATTTTCTTAACAAATTTATCTGCAAATGCATTTACTGCCATGTTATTCCTCTTGGTAAGAGCTAAGCGTCCATGAATGAAAAAGCGATATTATAAACTATGTTTGTGCGTACACGGCCGCAGAATGCTGCGCCGCCAGGCGGCAGCGTTGCCGGTAAAGGCATTCCACGGGAAAACATAGCTTTCCGCAAACAGAACGGCCGGGCCGAAATACTCAAAATAGATCGCTTTCAAATATCTGATAAAACGATCGATCAGATCGCATCATCGCGTCGAACGACGCAGCTCTTACAGCAAATTTGACTTGGATTTTGGCGAGAAGAAAATACGTATCCGCTCGCCGCTACTGTGCGTTCGAGGCAAGCAGCGGGTCGAGCGAGGCGCGGGGCAAGCGGGTAATGACGTAAATTTGGTCATTTTCGGCCCTAAAGGTTGTGTTTTCGTAGATACGCTGGCGAACTACGTTCTTGGCAGTTGGGTTGAACCGGTTGGTCGAAACCGCCAGGTCCTTGATCAGAGCATCAGCGACGTGCTGCGATTGTTTTCGGACAGCGACCTCAACAGAAAGCTCCGAGTCCGTCAGCTTGAATTTGAACTGGGACTGATGAGCTTCAGCTCCGTTAAATTTAGGGCTCGGAAGACAATCGCCCAGCGAATATCCGTCCGCAAGCCGTCTGCCGAAACTATCCAGCACCGGCCGAAGCGCGTCATTCTTGCTTGCAAAGAAATCCGGCGTGTAAGTGCCGATCTTGTTTCCCGTTTGGCAGGGAAGCTGGTTCGTCTGTGCAACTTCGAATGTGTCGCGAGCGATGTCAAATTTACCCTCGCGGCGGAGGTTCTCAAGCTCAATGAGAAAAACCTGGACATCCTCGAGATATGTCTTAATGGAATCCGAGAGCGTGGATGTCTGGCCGTCGGGATTTTTATCGAGGTCGTCCTTGACCTCGATCTCTTCGGAAATCTCGAAATTGCGCGTTAGGGCGCTGTGAGCAAAGACCTGCGGCGCGGCCCCGCCGACGAGCACAAGGCCGAGGTAGACCCCGAGTGTCGTGATGAAGATCAGTGAATTGTGATTCTTCGATTTGCTCACAAGTATCAATTATCGTTTCGCGGTATTGCCGCCAGTTTTTTCAGCGGCGTTACCGCTTGGCTGCTGTTGCTGGGCCTTCTTGGCCTGTGCTTCACGGAGCTTTCTGTTTATCATTTCCTGAGCGATCGGCTTAGGAATAGCAAAGTTTAGCACAAAGTTCGTTCCTTCGGCCGTAACTTTCGCACCTTCAAGCAGAGTTCTCTCGTCGCTCGGGTCCGCCGCCGAGCTCTTGCCGATCATTATGTATCCATTCAGGCCGCTCGATATTGTCTTCGCGCGTTCCGGGCTCTTCTGGCTCGAAGTTATCACGGCCGTAACGTTTTCCATGTCCTGGACCAGCGTAATGTTTACCTTTTCAACGTCGAGCGAGGTCAGATACGTAAGGAAGCCGCTGTCGCCAACCGCTTCAAGCGCCTCTTTGGCGATATCGATCATCTTCTGGTCGCCTTTCTGTTTGGTCACGTCCCATCTGGATTTCTTGGGATCGAGCTTGCCGTCTTTTGTCAGGACGGCATCGAGAACGACGGTAAATTCCTGGTTGAGATCGACCTCGTTCGCGGCCCACTTCGCGACTACCACATCCGCGAAATCCGTCAGCGGCTTTTTGTTCACCTCCATGGATCTGACTGCCTCTGTGCTAAGAGGCGTCGGCACCGGTTTGGCGTCCGCCTGTTCGTCGCCGAGATCAGGAAGTTCCGACGGTGACTCGTTCGGCAGTTTAGGTGTATTAATTTTGCCGCCGCGGCGTCCTTTACGCGATACGGCGGGCGCGTTGCCGCCCATTGCGCCGAGCGGGTCGGTTGGGATCGCCCCTGTGATACCGCCTGCATTAGGTGAAGGCAGTACCGGCGGAGAATTCAACAAGCCGCCCGACGTGCTCGGGATCGGCGTAAAGCCGCCTAGCGATCCCGGATTATTCAGCATCTGCTGCCGAAGGGCATATTCCTCGGGATTTGCGAGCGCGAAATAGCCCTCAGGGTATTCGAGCGGAGGTGTCACACCGCTGACATCTACAAACGTGATATCAGCGTCGGCAAGTTCGGTCTTTTCATAAACCGCATCGACATATTCGCGGTCTGTCCCGAACAGCGCAGATCCAATGTAAACCATATCGAGGGCCTGGCAAACTCGTCCGACCAGCGGGCTGTCGCAGCCCTTCATTGTCAATACCGATGTTTGAGCGGCGACCACCAGAAACAGGACGTTAACGAGCACAGAGGCGCCCAAGATCTTGTACAGCCGCGGAGACGGCGACCAAGAGCGGATCTCGTAGTCGTGAAGGAACTCGCCCTCAACAGTAGGGCGTGCTGGTTCGTCAGCGTTGAAAATGGACTCCTCAAACATAATGCTTAAATCTATAGCGTCTCTGAATTAATGCCTGTTTCCTTCGCTTTTAGACGCCTTACACTGCAATTTAGTTGCGATGTAAATCACATATTTTAACACCAGTGGCGGCGAATTTGAAAGTATTAGACTTTACCGCCCGAAACCTCTAAACTTCACCGTATGCGGCGTTTCCGTAAAGACAGCAGACGCGATAAACGCGGCCGTGAGCGGCCCGATGACCGTCATAAACAGGAACGTAACTTTAAACGCGATCTTGCACGGGAAAGTTCCGCCGATGCCGGGCCGGCGAAAATGTCGCCTCAGCAATTAAAGGCCGTCGAGAAGTTGCTGTCCGGGATCGGCGTGCCGGAGCCGAAACCATTCGCCCCCGATGCGTTCCAACTTGAAGCCCTTAAAGCCATCGAGACCGAAGACGTTCTGGTCACCGCGCCGACCGGCAGCGGGAAGACGTGGATCGCGCGAGAGGAGATCCGCAGGCTGCTCGGGAAGGGCCAGCGGGCCTGGTACACGACGCCGCTGAAAGCGCTCACAAATTCTAAATATATTGAGTTTACGGAGGAATTCGGTGCCGAGAACGTTGGCATTCTGACCGGCGACAGGAAGGAGAACACAGACGCTCCGCTGATCGTCGGGACGACCGAGATCTATAGAAATCAGGTCTTCGATGCAATGCGGCAGGGCGAACAGGTCCGCACGGATTTTGTCATCGTCGACGAAGCCCATTATCTTGCGGACGAGGATCGCGGGCACGTTTGGGAAGAGACGATAATACTAACCCCGGCGAGGATCCGCTTGCTGCTGCTGTCGGCGACCGTCGGGCGCGCCGAAGAATTCGCTCGGTGGATAGAGGAAGTACGCGGAACGTCGGTGCGGATCATTCGGGCGGGCGAACGCCCTGTGGAATTGCGTGCGGCGTACCTGTCGGCGGAACTACAGCTGTTTCCGTTGTTTAACGACCGCGGCGAGTTTAATACTGAAATCGACAGCGTCGGCTCTGAAAAACGCCGATTCGAGCGGCGTAGAAGGTATTGAGAGCCGCAATTCAGGAGACGAAAACTAAAATACCGCGGTTTTAGGCCGCGGTATTTTTAATCTGCTATGGCGGGGATCTATTTCGTTGTGATCTTTATTCCCGCGACGAGAATATCTAAGTCGCTCTGCGGGATGGAAAGATCGAGAGTGACATCGCTCCCTGAGCGAGCAAATTTCGCGTTGTCGATCATCCGACCATAAACGTCCTTGTCCGGGCCTTTGCTGCCACCGAGGAACGCTTTCCCGATCAACTGCAGGCCTTGCAGCGTTTCCAGCAGGTTTTGCGCCTGGGCGGGCTGCTGTGTGCGTGCCATTCCCTGGAGCACGGCGTTTCCGGCCGCAACGTCGAGCGAGCCGTATACGAACCGAATGCCGTTGACGCTATTTCCCAGCTCGTCATTATCAACCGGTAGATGTTTCCCGAGGCCTTCGGGCGTACGTGCCGCAAAGCTCATGATCGCGCCGGGTTTTTTCGAAAGAAGCGTTGTGAGCTCTGCATCACCGCGTGCCGGCGATTCCAGCGTCTGACGAACGCGAAGCGGCGAACCGATAGCGAGCGTATTCGAATCGATCGCGGTTACGGCGATCTCTTTGGCAAGGCCGCTGATCGTGCGGTCGATCGCTCCGGCGACCTTGGTACTGCCCGGTTTCGGGGCGTGTTTCGCTGCTATCTCCTTTGCATCGAATATATAAACGGTGCGGTTCCCGATCTTTTCCTCGCGATATTTGCCGTTCGAACCCATCTTTGCAAGAGAGACCAAGCCTCCGGCGGGAAAGCTTCCGCGGGCGATCGCAACGGGGTCAGTATCGACTTCGGTCGCTGAAACCTGTTTGATCGTCACGCCGACCGCGATGTGCTCGAACTGCCGCAGGTCGAAGCCGGTCCTCGCTTTCATTTCTTCGAGCTTTTCCATGATGCCGCTTAGAACAGGCTGGTTCGCGGCGAGCAGCGAGGGCAAAGCGTCGGCGAAAAAGCGTTTCGAATCAAGCACGGCGATGCCGTCCGAAGCGGGAAGCAAAGCTACAAGGGCGTTTGCCTGAGCGAGCTTTGCCTTATTTGACCTTGTGTCGGCTGCGGCGAAGACGACTGTGTTCAGAACAAGCACTGACACCGCAAGGAGCGCAACAAACTTTCTATTCATACAAAATCCTCTCAAATTAACAAGCAGACATCCAACGATTAAAGATGATAAAAGGTTCACAAATAGTTGGCTGACAGCTTTTGCGGATCAATTGGTTTCCGCAACGCCGGCCGGCGGTTCGTCCTTTACGACCTCAAATTCGAAGTGCAGTTCCTTTCCGCGAAAGACCGCGCTCAGATAATGTTCCCAGAACTTTCTGAGAAAACGGAGTTTATAGCTTTTACGATCGAGATTGACGAGAAACTCGATGCCGAGAGCTTTCCAGAGGCTCAGCAGGGAAACGTATGTATCGACGGGTTTTAGACGTACGTCCGTGTAAAAATCGAATACCTGGCGGTCGGCCATGAAGGTGTTGAAAGAATAAGAGTTAAAGTGATTTCGGTGCGTCGGGTCAGTCGCCCAATCGGGGTTGGTGTAATGCGGTGTCACGAGACGTATCCGCCCACCATTCTTTGCGATCCGGTGGAGCTCGGCGACGAAAGCCATGACGTCCGGCACGTGCTCGGCGACGTGACGCGAGACGATCAAATCAAAGTCGCTGTCCGGGAAAGGGTAAGGCGTGCTGCCAAGGTCGTGGATGACATCGGCAGCGGTTCTGGGATTATTGTCGAGGCCGACGGCTCCTGGAAATTTGTTGGCGCCGCAGCCGACATCGAGAATTTTCATCGGGGATAGATTAGCATAAGGCGGCTTCTTAACGTTTATTACGCGACGGACGCTTTCCGTTCTCTCGCTCAGATAAATAGAAGTGCCAGAGTAGACGGGCGGCGGCAGAGCGGAAAGGCCGCCAGCGTTCGGCAATTGTCAGAAATTCGTCGGAATTCGGCCGCGTCTCGCCCGACAAACGGTGCCAGGCCGAATGCAGCGCTATGTCACCCTTCGGCATAACGTCCGGCCGAAGCAGAGCCATCAAAAGATAAATGTCGGCGGTCCAGTTGCCGATGCCTTTTAGCTTCGTGAGCTCATGCCTGACTTCTTCGTCCGGCAGGCAGTCAAGGCTGTCGAGGTCGATCCGGCAATCAAGTACCGCTTCGGCAAGTATGCGCGCGTAGGCAGTTTTCTGACGGCTGAAGCCATCGGCTTTAAGTTCTGAGTCGCTGGAGAGCATAAGCCTTTCGGGCGTGAGGCCGCCGACGCGGCGGTCGAGTTTTTCGTAACAAGCCCTGGCGGACGCGAGCGACACCTGCTGTTCGAGAATTATGCGAACAAGCGTCGCAAATCCCGGTTCGCGGTCCCAAAGCGGCGGCGTTCCGTACCGTTCATGGACGACGGCAAGGTGCGGATCGACAGCCGCGAGGCTGCTGCATGCGGCATCAAGGAGGTTAAGGTCGAGGCTTTGAATAATAAAGGCCATTAATGAAATTTTTAAGATACTACCAGATAGAGGGCAGCAGCGATTCTTCGGTTTCGAGGGTGTCGCCGTTCGGAAGGATGTGGATCACACGGGCGCCTTTTGCCCGGAGCATTGGTGAGAGCAGCCCGACACGATGACAATTTGCACGCGGCGTTTTGTGGGCCGACAGAGGCTGGGATTCTGAGCACATTATCGCCGTACGAAGTTCGGATGCGAGCTCGATGATACGGTCGACGCCGCGGGCGAGGTCTTCCGGCTTCGGCTTTGTCTTGCCGCCGGTTTCCGGCAGGTGTTCGTAGCCGATCCCATTTTCGTTCAGCAGTTCCTGCAGCACGAGCCCATTGAACTGCGGCCAGCGGGAACGGGCAACGCTGCGAACATCGCACAGGAATTCGATCTCGTGCCGCTGCAGCAGTTCTAAAAAGTATTTGAAATCGTGGCGGCCGTGGCCGATGGTGTAAATTGACAGCGAGGTGTCCATAAGCCATTCATTGGTAAGGCTCTCCAGGAATCCAGTACTGCGCCAGTTCTTCCAGAGGTCCAGAGCTTCACGATAATGCTTTGCGCCAATATGTACAAATTCTCCTAATATCCATTCCCCCGCTAGAAATTCCGGTGTCGTTGTGCCGATTGTCCGCAGATGCCGTTTCATAGTTTTGCGGAGTTTTCCTATCCATACGTCGCAGTCGTGTTTATCACCAAGATGGTCCTGCATTTCGGCGATCTTGTCGGCCGTGGTTTCTTCGGAGTCCAATGA
>JAEZIT010000059.1 GCA_023436495.1 Acidobacteriota bacterium | reverse complement strand
CGTCGGAGGTCGTGTCGCACAATATCAGCCCGGCAAATCTCTCCGACCGCGACCGCAGCAGTTCGAACGTAGTGTAACCGCCCATCGACAGGCCGCCGATCACTGCCGATTCGATCTTGAGATCGTCCAGAAGTTCGGCAACGTCCGACGCCATGTCGGCCATTGTGTTGATGTCGGAAAAGTTGCGGCTTTCGCCGAAACCCGGCAGGTCCGGCAGAATTAGGCTGTACCCGGCGGAGGTCACGGCGTCGATATTCCCGCGCCACATTGCCCGCGATAGCGGGAATGCGTGCAGCAGCACGACCGGGAATCCGCTGCCGTGTTTTTCATATGCGAGCTTCATATTTAATCATCGCCCGGCACGCGCACCACCAGCACCGAACACGGAGCGTGATGCACCACCGAATCCGAGACCGACCCGAGCAGCAGCCGTTCCCAACGGTTATATCCATGCGATCCGACAATGATAAGGTCAGCGCCCATCTGCTCGGCCGATTCGACGATCCTGCTGTCGGGAGAACCGAATAGAACCTCAGACGTCACGGCAACCTGAGCCTCGCCGAACTGCTGTTCGACCATCGCTGTTGTTTTCTCGAGTACCTTTGCCGCGTTCTCACGCGCGGTCTTTTCGAGCTCCGTCGTGTCCGGCAAATATCCGCCATACATGTCGATTGCTAGCGGAAGAGCCATATCGACGACGCTGATTATCTTTACCTCGTCTCCGTCGCGAAGAGCCAGGGCTTTGACCATCTCGGCCGCCGCGTCACCGTGGCGCGTGCCGTCCGTTGCAAGCAGAACCTTCATAAACAGGCTTTATCTCCAACAAATATTTGGTACAGCATTTCTATTCTATCTCTAAACCACGGAATCGAAAACCTCTTTCCGGTCATTCATTTGACTCGACTATCTGAAGAAAAACATCCTCGAGATTCGCCGGCCTCAGCAGCATTGGCCGCGTCCCGTAGGCCGCCATCAGCGGCGTCAGCTTGTCCGCGCTGTCAGCGAAGTACAGGTGCGAATTTCCGCGAGCGATCGTCAACAATTGGCCGTCTGACGAATGCATCGCCATGCCCGCCGCCTCACGGACCTCAAGCGCGTAGGTTTTGACATGGGCTTTGATCAGATCACGCGGTACGCCTTCCGCGACGATCCTGCCGCGTGCCATCACGATCAGCCGTTGGCACAGCTTCTCGGCCTCGTCCATATAATGCGTTGAAAGTACGATCGTCAGTCCCTTCTCACGGCGCAATTCCTCCAGCCGTTCCCATATTTCGTGCCGGACGTTTGGGTCGAGCCCGGTCGTCGGCTCGTCCAGAAGCAGCATTTTCGGGTCGTGCAGCAGAGCGCGTGCAATGATCAGGCGTCGTTTCATACCGCCCGAAAGGGAATCGACCTTGGCTCGGGACTTTTCGGTCAGTCCGATAAAGCGTAAGAGGCCGCGGCTGCGCTCCTCTGCCGAATCCCGCGGGATCCGGAAATACCGCGAATATACAAGCAGATTTTCCAGCACGTTCAGGTCGGGGTCGAGGTTGTTTTCCTGCGGAACGATTCCGATCAGCGAACGGATGCGGCTCTCATTCGTCCGCACATCGAGTCCGTCTACTTTCAGGCTGCCCGAGGTCAGCGGAGAACGGCAGGCGATCATTCGCATCGTCGTAGATTTGCCGGCTCCGTTCTCCCCTAATATCCCGAACGTCTCGCCGTGGCGCACACGGAACGAAATGCTGTCCACCGCCCGGAGGTTCCCGAAATCCTTTACGACCGATTCAGCTTCTATCGCGTCTGCCATACCGTCGATTCTAACATTACGGTTCATTCGTCCTCGTCCGTGTCGATCCGCCGCAGTTTGTTCAAGAGTTCGCCCAGCACCAGCCGCTCCGTCTCGGTCAGCGGCGAGAGCAGGTCGCTCTCGAGGTCAAGCCACTGCATCTCCACAGCCTCACGGATCGCCGCGCCTTCGTCCGTCAAAAATATCCGCGTCGAGCGCGAATCGCCTTCGACCTTTGAACGTGTCACAAGCCCCTTGTCGATCAGGATCTTGAGCATCTTGTTTACAGTCGGCGGCGAGACGTTCAGTCGGGCTGCAAGGTCGACTTGGCGCACGCCGTCCGTTTTCCACAGTTCGAACATCACGAACACCTGGCCGCTGTGAAGCCCGGCCGCGGACATCGCACGCTCCAGAGCGTTCCGGTGGGCAGTCGAAACTTTTGCCAATTGATAGCTTATGCTTTCGTCAAAATTCATATTCGCTTAATTAAACCAATGTATATTAAGTGCTTACGGCAACGATTAGCAAGCTAATATGAAATGGTTAGCCAGCTAATAAGTGTTAATTAGCACGCTAATAATGTATCATTAGCCGGCTAATTATGAAAGCATGGAAAGTGCTTAAATTTCACTGTTGTAGTAAAATAAGATCATGGAAAAAGCGCAACAGTTAAAGTCGTCTCGGGACGTTTTACTGCGTCTGCATAAATCGCTCGTTGATTTCGAACGCGAGGGCTTCGAACGCTTCAACGGCCCGATGACGAGCGGCCAGTTTCTGAATGTTCTGCTGAACGACAGCGGGTTCGAATGGCTTCGAAAGTTTTCGACGCTTATCGTCGAAATAGACGAGATGTTCGACCTGGATGATGGCTATTCAGAGGAAATGGTGGATGCGAATCTGAAGAAGATCGCAGATCTCGTGGACATGACGGTTGCTGACGAATATTTTGTCGCCAAATACCAGTTTGCGCTTCAGAACGTACCGGAGATCACGATACTGCACACCGAGCTTAAACAGTCATTGGCATGAATGAAAGGCGGGCCACCACCGGCCCGCCTTCTAATCACAGGAGCGCGTTATTGCTTACTTCCGCCCGCTTTTGTTCCAATCCGCCAGGAAAGATTCCAGGCCCAAGTCCGTCAGCGGGTGTTTCACAAGCTGCTTAATTACCTTAAAGGGAAGCGTCGCCACATCGGCGCCGGCCAAAGCGCAATCAACGATATGCATCGGATGGCGGATAGACGCTGCCAGGACCTCGGTCGAAAATCCGTAGTTGTCATATATCTGCACGATATCGCGGATGAGCTGCATCCCGTCGTGAGAAATATCGTCGAGGCGTCCGATAAACGGCGAAATATAGCTCGCCCCGGCCTTTGCCGCCAGGATCGCCTGTGAAGCCGAAAAACACAGCGTCACGTTAACCTTCGTGCCTTCTTCGCGAAATATGCGCGTCGCCTTCAGGCCATCCATCGTCAGCGGGCATTTGATCACGACATTCGGTGCGACCTTCGCGTAATCGCGCCCTTCGCGAAGCATTCCTTCGGTATCGAGGGCTGTCACCTCGGCGGAAATGTCACCCTTGACCATCTCGCATATCTTCGCAAGGTGTTCCTTAAAATCTACGTCGCCTTCCTTTGCCACCAGCGAAGGGTTGGTCGTCACGCCGTCGATCAGCCCCATTTCGTTCGCTTCGCGGATCTCATCCAGATTTGCAGTATCGAGAAAGAATTTCATCGTTTTGTCCTCAAATAATAACGTTTCTTAAATCTTAGTTTATAGGATACCGATTCACAATCCGCCGCCCTTAACTTCGTTACGCAGCGTCCCGATGCCTTCGATCGTCACCTCGCACACATCGCCGGCGTTTAGTTTCGAAACGCCTGACGGCGTCCCCGTGGCGATGACGTCTCCTTCGTTCAGCGTCATTTGCCGCGAGATGTACCGCACCAGGAATGGGATCGGGAATACCATCTGTGACGTCCGGCCGTCCTGTTTGACGATGCCGTTCACCGTCGTTGTCACGCGAATGTCCGAAACGTCGAGCTCGTTTTCAACATGCGGCCCGATCGGGCAGAAGGTATCGAATGATTTAGCCCGAGTGAACTGCACGTCCTTTCGCTGCAGGTCGCGCGCGGTCACGTCGTTTAAGCACGTATATCCGTGAACGTACCCGAGCGGGTCCTCGTCATCGCCGAGATCCTTGCAAGTGCGTCCGATAATGATAGCGAGCTCGCCTTCGTGCTCGACCTGGCCGGATTGAGAGGGAATTACGATCGCATCACCGCTGCCGATCACCGCCGATGGGGCCTTCAAAAACAGCAGCGGTTCTGTGGGGACCTCGTTCCCGAGCTCCTTGGCGTGTTCCGCGTAATTCCGCCCAACGCACACGATCTTCGACGGGACCGCCGGCGAGAGCATCGTGACCTCGCTTGGGTCCAAAGCCTGATTCGAACGCACACCGTCCGATACGGCGTAGATAACATCGCTTTCGATGACCCCGTCAAATACCGCGTCGTCGATCTTAAATCTGCAAAGTTTCATATTATTAGCCGTGGTTACGGAGCCGTCTCGGACACGATCTCGGACCGCCCGCTTACATTCCCATGGGTGTCTTCGGCAGTAATAAAGTAATGATACGTAATGCCGGATTGGACCCTGTCGTCCTGGAACGTGTTCTGCTTAATCAGCCCGCCGGTTACAAGCTCCCATTTTCCCGGAGCCAGATCCGGGTCTGTAGACCGGAATATTCGGTATCCGGCGATGTCCTTTTCCGGATTGACCGCAAAGAATATCGAGATGCGGCCCGGAGCCGCGGCTACCGTAATGGCCGCCGGAGCGCTCGGCGCGAACGTGTCCTTTGTCTCGACCTTTACGATCTCCGATTCGGCGCTCTCGACCGGAGTTCCGCCGCCGACCGAAACCGCTCGGACGAAATAATAATAGGTCTTGTCGAATTCGAAGAATTCGTCCCGAAACTCCGTCGCTGAAACGGGAGTCTGATTAAGCACCTTAGCCGTTTCCTTTTCTGACGGCGACCGGTAAACGTTATAACCGACAATGTTCGCGGGCGTCGAACCGTCCACGTTTGCTGCAGGAGCGTCCCATGAGAGGCTGACAGCTTCCTGCGACAAAACGGCCGAGAGGGAAGTCGGATTTGCCGCGATCTTTGCCGCCGGTTCGATCAGCAGGAAATTCGAAAAACCTGCCTTTTGCCCTTGCGCGTTGACGAACCGCACTGCATAACGCAGCCTCGCCGCCTGCCGGGCAAATTCAAGCGTGTCCGAGTAACTGACCGTCTTCAGCCCAAAATCTTCGTCAGTAAGCGGCACCGTCGCGATCAATACGCTGCGCGAGGCAAATTCATCTTCCGACATCGAAAGCGGCGAATCGGCGGTTTCGGCAAGCCGGTAGATATCCGCGCGGCTGACGTTAAGCAGGCTGCCTTCCGCGGCGTTTCTCGCGGGCATTTTCCATGAGAGCACTATTCGATTGCCGCGCTGGAATCCGTGCAGCTCGATGCGTTGAGCGACCCGCTCGGTCGGCGGCAGCGGCGGCTTGCGCTTGCCGCAGCTTAAACCGCTAAGCAAAGCAATTGCTAAAAGTGCTAATGCTGCTTTAGAACGGATCTGTTTAAAAGCGCTAAAATGATTAAGGCAGTTAAACAAGTATTTACTTAGCATTCGTTTAATTAAAGAATGTACTGCCGCAGGTCCTGGTCTTTTATTAAGCTGCTTAATTTGCCGTCAACATAAGCAGCGTCTATGCGTTGGTGCTTATTCTCAAGCTCGCCGCCCAGAAAGCTGATCTCTTCCAGCAAATTCTCGAGCAAGGTATGCAGCCGCCTTGCCCCGATATTCTCGGTCGATTTATTGATCTCTTCGGTCATTTCCGCGATCCGGTCGACGGCGTCGTCGGTAAATTCGAGCGTAACGCCCTCTGTATTAAGCAAGGCCTGATATTGCTTAATTAAGGAGTTCTTCGGCTGGACAAGAATGCGCTTAAGGTCTTCGACCGTTAAAGCTTCGAGCTCCACGCGGATCGGAAATCGCCCCTGCAATTCGGGTATAAGGTCCGTCGGCTTGGAAACGTGAAACGCCCCGGCGGCGATGAACAATATATGCTCGGTGCTTACCATTCCGTATCGGGTGTTGACGTTAGTGCCCTCGACGATCGGCAGCAGGTCGCGCTGCACGCCTTCGCGCGAAACGTCCGGGTTCCCTGTCGATTCGCGGCCGGCGATCTTGTCTATTTCATCCAGGAATATAATTCCCGAGGCTTGCGTCTTCTGGATCGCCGTGCGGGTTATCTGGTCCATATCGACCAGGTTCTCCTGCTCTTCGCGAAGCAGATAGGCCCTCGCGTCCTCAATACGCATTTTCCGCCGGACGGTCTTGGCCGGAAACAGATTGCCGAACATATCGCGGAGGTTGACGCCCATTTCCTCCATTCCCTGCCCGCCGACAAAATCGATCGTCGCGTTCCCACGGTCGGTCGTGTCGATTTCGATCAGCCTGTCGTCCAATTCGCCGCGTCTGAGCTGCTCGCGAAGCTTCTCTCGCGTCCGCGACTGCGAATCGTTGGCGGAGCCCTCTTTGCTGTCTTCTCCCAACTGCGTCTGATAATGAAAATTTGAGCCCGGCAGCAGGATATCCAGCAGCCTGTCCTCGACATTCTCCTCCGCCCGCCCGAGGACCTCTTCGAACGCGGCCTGCTTTGTCATATCGACCGCTACGTCCGTCAATTCGCGGACCATACTCTCGACATCGCGGCCGACATATCCGACCTCGGTAAATTTCGATGCCTCGATCTTTATGAATGGGGAATTAGCCAGCCGCGCGAGCCGCCGTGCGATCTCGGTCTTTCCGACGCCGGTCGAACCGATCATCAGGATATTCTTCGGCAGTACGTCCTGCGCGATCTCCGGCGGCAGTTTCTGCCTGCGGATCCTGTTGCGCAGGGCGACTGCCACCGCACGCTTTGCACTGTCCTGCCCTACAACGTATTTGTCGAGCTCGCCGACGATCTGCCGCGGCGTTAGGTCATCCAGGTTCTTTTTCGCGGCGGCCTCGTTAACTTCGCCGCCCAGATATATGGCCATCTTATTATATTTCTTCAACTATGATGTCCGAATTGGTGTAAATACAGATGTTTGCGGCGATCAGCATTGCCTCTTCCGCAACCTCTTTCGCGGAAAGGTTCGTGTGTTTCATCAGCGCCCGGGCCGCTGCCAGCGCGAACATGCTGCCGGAACCCACGGAAAGCAGGCCGTCGTCCGACGAGATCACGTCGCCTTTACCTGAGATCAGGAAGGCATCCTTCTCATCTGCCACGATCAGCAGGGCCTCCAGATTTCGAAGGTATTTGTCCGTCCGCCAATCCTTGCTCAGCTCTATGGCAGAACGCTCCAACTGGCCCTGATACTGTTCCAGCTTTGTTTCGAACCGGCTCAGCAGCGAAAATGCGTCCGCCGTCGCTCCCGCAAATCCCGCCAGTATCTTTCCATTGGCTATTCGCCGGACCTTTCGCGCGGAACCTTTGATCACTGTGTCGCCCAGCGTCACCTGTCCGTCCCCTGCCATGGCCGTTTTGCCGTCGCGCTTTACCAACAGAACCGTTGTCGACCGAATTCGCGGGCTCGTTTCCTGAATCTTCATAAAAACTCAATCATAAATCTTTAATTTCAAATGCTCAAATTGACATATCCCGTCCTATTGTCTGAACATTGATGGAGGTATGACACGCAAACCACGGATCGGGATCACGATGCGGCTCGAACTGGAAACCAGCCGGTTTTACCTCGGGCGCGATTACAGCGAAGCCGTCGAGGCGGCCGGCGGCGTGCCCGTGCATTTGAGCTTGATCCCGAAACGCGAATATATCGGCGAAGCGCTTGGATTTCTCGACGGAATTCTGCTGCCCGGAAGCGACACCGACGTCGATCCGGCCTATTTTGGCGAAGAACCGCACCACAACCTGAAAAAAGTGATTCCCGAAAAGGACGAGACCGATCTTTTGGTCATCGAAGAAGCAGATCGGCAGGGAATTCCGGTGTTGGCTATATGCTATGGTATGCAGGCTCTGAACGTCTCGCGTGGCGGTTCGCTCGTCCAGGACATCGAATCGCAGGTCACCGATAGCATCAAGCACGAGCAGGGAATGCCGCTCGCACGCAATTCGCACGCGATCGACATCGCTGACGGCAGTATTCTCGCCGGCCTAGACGCCATTAGGAACAACGGCCGCATCGTAAAGGTAAATTCCCATCACCATCAGGCGATCAGGGAAGTTGGCCGCGACCTTCGGGCCGTCGCCTGGGCAAAGGACAAGATCGTGGAGTGCATCCAAGATAAACGCGATGACAGATTCGTCTTGGGCGTGCAGTGGCACCCGGAACTTTCGTGGAGGACAGACCCGCTGTCAGCCGGAATTTTCAAGACTTTCATCGAGAAAGCGTCAAATTTCGGTGAAAGTAAAGCGTGAACTATTGATTAAGCGATTGCGTATCTGTAGTTTAGGCGTTAAATGCTAACGATGTGATCAGCAAACAGGATGATGGTTAAAGCTTTGCGATAGGTATTTGAACCTTCTGCACAACCATCATGGTTGCAACAGTTAGCTTACATCAGTTAACAGCCGCTCTAGTTGTCGGCGGCAAGACATCTCACGTACTTTATCAAGTTTGTTGAGGCCTTTTTAATGGATAATCCAATATTAACTGGCATAATTTCATGGTTTCTCCCCGGCGTCGGGCACATGATGCAGGGCCGCTGGAAGCGCGGACTGGCCATCGCCGCCGTCATCTGGGTGATGTTCATTATTGCCGTCGTCAGCGGCGGGGCGTATTATCCCGGGTTCGAATTTCGCGACGGAGCTCTGCTCTATCTCCTGAACCTGTTCGCTCGTTTTGGCAACGGCCTCGGCGCTCTGATCAGCTATGCCCTGGCGTCGTCGCCGGACCCGAGCGTTGCCGCGCGGGCTACGTTCGAATACGGCGGGCGATTCCTTGAAACGGCAGGCCTTCTGAACTACCTCGCCGCCATCGACGCGGCCGACATCCGCATCGGGAGGAAGCG
Organism: Acidobacteriota bacterium; assembly: GCA_023436495.1. Classification (GTDB taxonomy): domain Bacteria; phylum Acidobacteriota; class Blastocatellia; order Pyrinomonadales; family Pyrinomonadaceae; genus OLB17. Next base: position 35,460 of record JAEZIT010000059.1, on the reverse strand, counting down.
ATGATCCATTTCTTGTACCTTGTCGGATTTGCTTTGTTCGTGTCCGTCGCATTCGGCGCTCTGTCGGACGGCACGTCGCGGGAACGCATTATTTACAGCATCAAAACCTTTGTCCAGTTCATCGTAATAAGCCTGGTCCTGGCATGGATCTTTTACTTTATTCCGTAAGCCGTAATGCCGCTGTTCGAATCAAAAGCCATCGTTTTAAAGGCCTATAATTTGGCCGAAGCCGACCGGATCGTAGTGTTTTTGACCGAGGACCACGGCGTCGTGCGCGGCGTTGCTAAGGGCGTAAAACGCCTGAACAGCCGGTTCGGCAGCTGTCTCGAAGCATTTTCCGTCGTAAAGCTCGAATATTTTCAGAAGGACGCGGTCGAACTCGTCTCGATACGCCATGCCGAACTCGAACGTTCTTACTTCGAAGCCGCGGCCGACCCGGCGTTCCTGCAGAAATTCTCGTACCTTGCGGACATTTTACTGGCGATGACGCCGCCGCACGACCCCAACGACACCGTATATCGCATGGTTGCCGCATGTCTTGAGAGCGCATCACAAGATCCGACGGCGCTTGACGCTCTGGGCGTTTACTTTGAATTGTGGGCGCTTCGCCTGGACGGCTATCTGCCGAACTGGGAGAAATGCGATGAATGCGGCGAAGAGCTCGCTATCGTTGCAGATGCCAGCGTCCGTATGAACTTCCATCTTTTGTGCCCGCGATGCGTAAAAGCCCGTGCCGAATGGACGATCACCGGCCCGCAGCGCGATCTCTTCTACGCCGCACAGCAATTGCCGCCGGCAAAATTTGCCGAACTCGCATCCGGCCGCGGCGCGGACATCAATAATCTTTCCCAGGTTCTAAAACGCATCATCTCGCACGCGATCGGCAGGGAAGTGATCGAGGAACGGTCACTCGCCGTCAGCCCCTAGGACGGAATGAAGAGATTCAGCCAGACCATTTCAACGTACCTGATACGGGCGATCGTTCCGTATTTCGTATTCTCATGGCTGCTGCTCAGCGTGATTCTGTTCGTCCAACAGGCCGGCCGTTTTTCGGATATTTTCTTCAGCGTTAACATTCCGTCCAATCTCGTTTGGCAGCTCGCCCTGGCGCTCATCCCGAACGTCATCGCGTTCACATGTCCGATGGCGGTGCTGGTCGGTGTGATCATCGGCCTGGCAAAAATGCAGGGCGACAGCGAACTCGTCGCGATACGCGCCGCCGGCGTCGGGAATTTCCAGATCACCTTGCCGGTCATCATCCTCGGCGTTCTGCTGTCGGTATTCGCGTTCTACGTCAATTTGAAGGGCGTCCCGTTCGCGGCTCGTCTCGTCCGCCAGGTCGCGATGCAGACGGCCATCCATAAGCTCGAATCGCCTATCGAACCGGGCGTCTTCAACACCGAGGTCAGCGGCTACACCATCTACGTAAAAGGCGGCGACATCGCCAGCGGCACGTGGAAAAACATCTTCATCTACAACGAAGACGAGAAGAGCGGCCAAGTGCGTCTGATAACGTCAAACAGCGGCCACATCGACACGACAGGACAATTGTCCGAACTCGTCCTCGAAAACGCGTCCGTCTCGAGCTTTCCGAAAACCGGCGACGGCAGAAAGTTCGTCACCGAAAGCATCGGCGAGGTCCGCTTTGCCATCAAGACCCGCCGCAGCGAACTGATTGAAAAACTCGCCACCGCCGAAGGCTCACCCGAAGAACTGGGCCTTGTAGAACTTTCCGAATACGCGCAGAGCAGGGAAGGCAGTGAACGAACCGAGGCCCGCATCCTTTGGCAGCGGCGGATCGTCCTTTCGATTACGCCGCTTATTTTCTGCATCCTCGGCACGTCGATGATGCTGCGATTCAGCCGCGGCGGCCGCGGTTTCGGCATATTTCTCGCCCTTCTGACGCTGATCGGGTACTACATGCTGGCGTTTTTGGGCGAACAGCTCGCCCGCACGGACAAAATATCGGTCGTCAGCGGCGGCCTTATGCCTATGGTCGCGACCGCGGCCGTGATCATTTGGTTCACATATTCGAAACGCCTCGATTTCTGGAGCGGTTTCGGCGATCGCATCCGCGAATTCGCGGCGCGTTTTCGCCGCGATTCCACACGGCCGCAGACGCGAAACGTCTTTATGGACCTGACGACGGGACTTCGCGATTTCGATCTTGTCTTTAATCTTCTTCGCTATTTTCTGCTCACGCTGGCGTTTCTCGCGGCGGTCTTTGTTATCTTTACGGCGTTCGAGCTATGGAAATTTGCTGGCACGATAGACGGCGGCATTGTCCTGTTGATCAAATATCTCCTTTATTTACTGCCATTTATATATATCCAACTCGCGCCTTCGGCCGCAATGGTCGGAACTCTGGCCACATACGTCATCAAATCACGCCAGAACGAGATCGTGACATGGACCTCCGCCGGCCAGAGCGTCTACCGGCTTCTGCTGCCGTGTTTCGCCTTGATGGTCTTGATCGGCATCTTCAACATCGGCGTTCAGGAACTCGTCCTGCCGCACACGAACCGCACACAGGACGAACTTCGTACACAGATCCGCAGCCGCGGCGTTGTCACCAACCGCTCTGGGAAATTCTGGGTAGCTAACGATAGGCGAATCTACTCATTCGAACCGGCTGTCGCGTCTGATAACGAAAGAGGCATTCTCGGAGGATGGGCATATGCGTCTGATAACGATAAAGCCGTCCGGAATCTCAGCGTGTACGAATTCGGGGAAAGGGAAGCTAAGCTTCAAACCATATACAGGGCACCCGAAGCCGTGTGGGAACGCGATCGGATCCGTTTCATCGGCGAGGTCGTAAAGGTCGATCTGACCGGCGGCGTCACTAATTCTCAGGCCCAAACCGGCGGGGAACTCGCCGAGACAGCTAATCCTTTCCTTGAACTAAGGGCTAAACCCAGTCATCTCAATATTTCCGATACAAAAGCTAAGGTTGCGAATAGCGAGTCGGAGCTTGAAAAGCGGACATTTGAAGTAGCACTTCAAAAGAAATACACGACCCTTTTGCTGCCATTCGTAATTGCTTTGTTTACTGCACCTTTCGCTCTATCACTTAGCAGAAAGGGTAAGGTCGTCACCGTCGGCTACGCCGTCGCTCTATGGCTGCTCTTTATGGGCATCACAAACGTTTTCGAGCAATTCGGCCTCAACGGCTTCCTCGCCCCAACCATCGCCGTCTGGAGCCCGCTAATGCTCTTTTCCATGTTCGGGATATATCTGTTGTCAAAGGTAAAGACATAGTAATGCGCACGTCCGTCCAGGGAAGTCCGTTAGAAAAGTAACGCTGAAATCCGAACTGGCGGCATATTTGAATATGCACAGTCGGGACCACAAGATCGATCTCGGCAGTTTCGACGCCTTTCTCTAGCGACGCGAATATTATCTATTCGCCCGCCTTGCCGTTCCGACATCCCGACGCTATTTTTAATGCGTTCTCATACACACGGTCTCCCGATCGCTTTTGCTTATTTTGCTCAAATTTCCAAAGTTCGTTTTCCCGGATGCGAACAGGGAAATGTCGTCGTTCCAAACACCTGCCGATCGATATTGCAGTATTGCCGAAACTTGACAGAAATTTGATGGGGCGGGAACAAGCAGCAAGTGACTTCCCATCGATCGTATTCGCAACACACTCGGCTTATCAACTCGGAGCGGTCAGAGGCAGAAAGGACTATTCCGCATTCGGCAAGGAAACGATCTCGCCGCATCAGCAGGGCAGTCTCGGGTACGCCGCGGCCCGGAATCGAGGATCTTGCGCGGCCAGAGCTCAGTTGCGGCCATTCAATTTGGAACAACACTCTCACCTCCGCGATAACCAGTAAATCGACGGGAACGAAGCTCGCTGTCCGCATACTCTGCGGCCGTGCTGAAGCTGGCGCCCAAGAGGAACCAAGACCCGGGCCAGCCAGTTCGCGAATCCGCACGCGGCAATCTGCGTGGCCCGTTACGAATACGACTTTCCGGTTCCATGCGTCCACCGACATCATCTGATCATCTTAACCTCCCCGGTCGAGAGGTGCGTCTGATAACGCAATAGAAGTGTAATTATGCGGTGATGCGCCATGATCCGCCTGCTGACGGCCGGGCGGCTGGTTGGCATGAGGGTTGTTCGCAAGGCTCTGTGACGTTCGTGCTGCTTTGATCTTCATACGCTCATATCAAACCACGCATCACCGCCGGACCGTTATAGCGATTTTTACGATATTAATGAAATTTACGATTTTTAGTGATTTTTATGGTCGCGTACGCCGCAAAACTACGATAAATGTCACTAATCGGCACATAGTATGTCATTAACCGGCCGTCGACGCGCCGCTATGAGAGGGAAGCCGTGCCCACAAATGAAAAAAGTTCCCCCACGGAAAACCGCAGGGGAACTTCAAAAGGTCAATTCGCTTCCTGGCTTAGGTTCCGGTCTCCCAGCTCGACATGTACTCGAGCATTTCCGGGGTCAGAGAATCGATCGAAACGCCCATAGCACGGAGCTTCAGGCCCGCGATCTCCTGGTCGACCTCGGCCGGCAGAACATGCACGCCGGCGGCAAGGCTGCCCTTGTTCTTGACAAGGTATTCCGCCGATAAAGCCTGGTTAGCAAAGGACATATCCATCACCGACGCCGGATGGCCTTCGGCCGCCGCCAGGTTGATCAAACGGCCCTCGCCGAGCACGATGACGCTCTTCTTGTCGTCCTTGGACCGGTACTCTTCAACGAACGGGCGGCGAGTGATCGCCGGCTGCGACATCTCCCGCAGGGCGTCCAGATTCAGTTCCAGGTCGAAGTGGCCGCTGTTGCAGACGATAGCACCGTCTTTCATCGCCGCAAAGTGTTCCTTATCAATAACATGGCGGTTGCCGGTCACAGTAACGAAGAAGTCGCCGATCTTCGCGGCTTCGCTCATCGGCAGCACCCGGAACCCGTCCATCACGGCCTCGATCGCCTTGATGGGATCGACCTCGGTAACGACCACGTTGGCCCCAAGGCCGCGGGCACGCATCGCGACACCCTTGCCGCACCAGCCGTAACCTACTGTGACCAAAGTCTTTCCGGCCAGCAGGATATTCGTGGCACGGATCACGCCATCAAGCGTCGACTGTCCCGTTCCGTAGCGATTATCGAAGAAATGCTTTGTCTGTGCATCATTTACGGCGATCGAAGGGAAGGTGAGCACGCCGGCGTTGACCATCGCCTTCAGGCGGACGATCCCGGTGGTGGTTTCTTCGGTCGTGCCGATCAGATTCGGGATAAGCTCGGGCTTTTCCTTGATCATCGTGGCCACGACATCAGATCCGTCGTCGATGATCATGTTTGGATTCGTATCAAGTGCAGCTTTAACGTGGCGAACGTAAGTCTCTGTGGATTCACCCTTTAATGCCATGACAGGGATTCCCCAGTCGGCAACAAGCGAAGCCGCGACGTCGTCCTGTGTCGACAGCGGGTTCGATGCGATCAGCAACGCATCAGCTCCGCCTGCCTGCAGCGTGCGAGCGAGGTTGGCCGTCTCGGTCGTGATATGCGCGCAAGCCACGAGCTTGACCCCCTCGAGTGGCTTTTCGGCCTCAAAACGCTCGCGGATCAGCCTCAGCACGGGCATTTCACGGTCCGCCCATTCGATGCGCTGCTTGCCCTGCGGAGCGAGATTAATATCTTTAATATCGTATTGAATTGATAATTGTTCGGTTGCCATAGGTTTTTATGTAGTTCGTTGTAGGTTGATCGTTGTAAAAGCATGGTTCGTTATTCAAATCCTTAACGGGGAACAACGAACCACTCACAACGATCTATACAGCCGCTCCGTTGCTTAAAGCGCCGAGCAGGGCATCGGCCTTATCGGTTTTTTCCCAAGAGAAATTGTCGCGTCCAAAGTGCCCGAATCGTGCGGTTTCCTTGAAGATAGGCTTGCGAAGGTCGAGCATTTCAATGATGCCTTTCGGGGTCAATTCGAAATTCTTGCGGACCGCATCCGAAAGCTTGTCCTCGTCGACCTTTCCGGTACCGTGCGTGTCGACATATACCGAAACCGGTTCGGCAACACCGATCGCATAGGCGAGCTGGACCGTGCATTTGTCTGCAAGTCCTGCCGCGACAATGTTTTTGGCGATGTAGCGTGCCATATACGCGGCAGAACGGTCGACCTTCGTCGGGTCTTTACCGGAGAACGCTCCGCCGCCGTGCGGGGCATACCCGCCGTAGGTGTCGACGATGATCTTTCGGCCAGTGACGCCGGCGTCGCCCATCGGCCCGCCGATCACGAAACGGCCCGTCGGATTGATGTGGAACTTGGTGTTTTCGTCAAGGAGTTCGGCCGGAACTGTTGATTTGATTACCTTTTCGAGAATATCGTCGCGGAGCTGTTCGGTTGTTACGTCCTCGGAATGCTGGGTCGAAATAACGACAGCTTCGACACGGAACGGCCGGTTGTCGCGGTATTCTACGGTTACCTGGGACTTGCCGTCGGGACGGAGGTATGAGAGCTCGCCGCTGCGGCGGATGTCCGATAATTTCTTGGTCAGATTGTGCGCAAGCTGGATCGGCAGGGGCATCAACTCAGGGGTTTCGTTACACGCGAATCCGAACATAAGGCCCTGATCACCGGCCCCGCCTGTATCTACGCCCTGGGCAATATCGGGCGATTGCGTGCCGACGGCATCCACGACCGAACACGTGTTGGCGTCGTAGCCGTAGCTTGCATCGTTATATCCGATCTCATGGATCGTATCGCGGACGATCTGTTTGTAGTTGATCGATGCAGTCGTTGTGATTTCACCGGCAATGACCGCTAAACCCGTGGTGACAAGGGTTTCGCAGGCGACACGTCCCGTTGCATCCTGTTCGAGGATGGCGTCGAGGACAGCGTCTGAGATCTGGTCAGCAATTTTGTCCGGGTGGCCTTCGGTGACCGATTCGGACGTAAACAAAAAATTTCCGTTACTCAATGCTTTGTAACTCCTTTTAGAATAATGTAGTTTCCACTTTTTTGAATGTTTACAAAAGGGTAATCTTATCGTGTAATCAATGATGTGTCAAAGCGAATTTCACTTGGAAAGCACGGAAAATAAGTGAAATAAACGCGGTCTGGTCCGGCTCGGACCGATGTGCGGACTTGGATTCGGGTTATAAGCGGCGTTTTGCGGTCAAATTGATGGTAAGCCGAGCGTCGATTAGTGACATCCTGCTGGCCGATTGATGAACATAAGCACCCCCGATAGCGGCGCGATCGCGGATTCAAATAAGGGAATTCGTTAATTATTGAAGTGCGCGGCTCTTGATTCGCACCAGGGGCACATCGCGGAAGGCGGGAGAGTATGCGGAACAAGCGGATCATCGGTGAAATCGGGGTAGTCGGAGTAGTCGGAGAAATCGGAGCGATGGGTGTTATTAAGATGATCTATCCCGGAAGTGAAATATACCCATTGCGTCTGATAATAAAGATTATGTAATATATGCCGCCGGTGATCCCAGACTTCGGCTGCCATGCCGTTTAAGCACCCAGGACCGGAGTCATGGGCGGATGGCCGCAGCGATTTCGGAGCCCTGCTTAAATGCTCTGCGTCTTTCACGAAAATGTTGACCTTCTATGTGAAGGTGCTACGATTTAGATCTAGTGAGACGTTATGACATTTATCCGACGATCAATGTTGACGGACGCACCTGCGGCGGCCATTCGGTTCGGTCTTTCTGGATCGTGGGTGCGGGCCGGCTGTCCGTTGATGCGATGCTCACCAAAAACTCGCGGGATGCGGCCTCTGGATGAAAAACGGAACTTCGTCAAATAATAATGCGGCCGGGCTGCGCCGCGACCTTCATTTGGTTGATGCGGTCGGCATCGGCCTCGGGGCGATAATCGGCGCCGGGATCTTTGTTGTAACAGGCGTAGCTGCGGGCATCGCGGGTCCGGCGTTCGTGGTCGCACTTCTGATCGCGGGTGTCGCGGCGACATGCAACGCACTGAGCTCGGCAGAGCTTGCCGCGACCTATCCGCAATCTGGCGGCACCTATGAATATGGCTACCGTTTGCTGAATCCGGCTTTCGGGTTCAGCGCGGGCTGGATGTTTCTTGTCAGCAAACTTGCGGCCGGCGGGACGGTCGCCCTGGGTTTCGGAGCTTATTTTTCGCAGTTGTTTCCCCAAGTTTCGCCGCGGATAGCTGCTGTGTCGGCGGCCGCGATCCTGACTGCCGCCAACCTGTTCGGGATAAAGAAGGCGGGCCGGCTCAATACTTTGATAGTGTCGGTGACGATCCTTTCACTCGTATATTTTATCGCCGCCGGAATTCCCTCCTTTAATATTGAAAACCTAAAGCCATTTGCTCCTAACGGTTTAGCGTCGATAGCAGAAGCGGCCGCGATCCTGTTTTTTGCTTACACGGGCTACGCCAGGATCGCGACACTTGGCGAAGAGGTCAGCGAGCCTGAAAAGACGATCCCGCGGGCGGTGGTGATCACCATACTGGTGTCGGTCGGATTGTACACGGCCGTTGCGTTGACGGCGGTGGGGAGTGTGGGTGCCGGCTTGCTTTCGGAGAGTTCGTCACCGCTGCAGAGCGCCGCCGGGACGATTTCGCTTCCGGGTGTTTCGTGGGTGGTCGGCGTCGGTGCGACGACCGCGATGCTTGGCGTGCTGCTCAGCCAGATCGTCGGGATCAGCCGGATGATGTTTGCGATGGCAAGACGCGGAGACCTTCCGCGGCCACTGGAACACACAAGCAGCCGATACGGCGTTCCGGATGCCGGCATTTTGCTAAGCGGAGGCGTGATCATCCTGCTCGGTATCTTCGGAACGCTGCAATTTGTGGTCGCCGCGGCCGCGTTTACGATCCTGCTGTACTACGGCATCGCAAACATTGCAGCACTCCGGCTGGCGCCGGAAAACAAGCTCTATCCAAAATGGATCGCGGTCCTGGGGCTGGCCGCGTGTATAGTGCTTGCGGCGTCGCTGCCTTTGAATGTCATTCTCACAGGTTTGGGTATGCTTGCGGCGGGCTTCGTTCTGCGGGCTCTGTTCCACGCGTTGAGAGCTGGCAGGCCAAGTCTTTAAGTAGTCGCCAGATTTCCGGTAAATTTAAAGTTCGCGTAAAACATAAGCTGTCGAAGCGGCTACATTTAAAGTGATGCCTGAACTAAATTGGGGTTCATGTTAAACATGAACTGTCGAAATCGCAACATCTAATGTTCTGCTTGAACGCTTCCATCGGCCAGTTTTCGTGTCTGCCGCCAGGGGCGTTTTCAAATTCTTCACGAGCTGCTGCATAATTGTCTTATGAGATCGTTTTCCGACCTTCTTGCATTTCATACAGTTTTGGATGAGCTGTTCGCCGAGCATCAATATGCGCTGCTGCATTTCAAGTTCGAAGAGGCGCTTGAGATCCTTAAGCGATACGAAGCGGACCTATTTGCCCACATGCTGGACGAAGAAGAAATTCTGATGCCGGTATATGAGGAACGTGCGGAAATAGAACGAGGCGGCGGGGTCAAGCTGTTCCTGGACGAGCATGAAAAGATGCGGCAGCATATTTTGCTCTTCAAACAGACGACCGCGGAGCTAATGTCGGACCCGAATCCGGAGCCGACGCTGATCAAACTGCTGGATCGCGAATCGTTTTACAAGCGGCTTTGCAGCCATCACGACCTGCGTGAAAGCGGTATTCTTTACCCGGCATTGGACGGGGTCACGGATGAAGCCGAACGTGCGGAAATGGCTGCGCGGCTGAGGCGCGGGCCCGAAATGGCCACGGCGGCCTAGTTATCGTCCTCGCCGTTCTTTACGGCGTCAAACGCTTCCTTTAAAGCCTTAAGCACTCCGTTTCGGGTGTTCGCAGACGGATCCTCGAAACGGAGCTCGATCGAAAACCCGCTTCCTGAATAATTGTAAACGCCGCTGCCGCCGGTCTGTCCGGATGGCTCGGTTGAAGAGCTTAAGCGCTTATCCGCCTTGGCTTTAGGCGTGCGTGCCGCTGCCGGCTTTCCACCATTTCCGGCGAGAACATCGAGGTGCTGGTGCATTGCGGCCTCGTCAAATTGCCGCGACACTTCAAGCAAAGCGGCCTTTGAAGAGATCCCGGCGACGAGGCAGCGTTTTCTGATATCCTGCGGCAGGCCCGCGATCGACATCAATTCGGTAACGGTCGTCCGGCTTTTGCTGATCTTTTTGGCGATGTCGTCGTGCGTATAGCCGAAACGCTCGCGAAGCGATGCGAGGCCGTCGGCCTCTTCCCAGATCGTCAGGTCCTTTCGCTGAAGGTTCTCGATCAGTGCGATCTCGGCGACGCCGTGGTCATCGATATCCAACTCGATACATGGAACCTCCGTCAGGCCGGCAAGGTTCGAAGCCCGCCAGCGGCGTTCGCCGGCGATGATCATCCACTTCCCGGTTCCCTTCGGCTGTACCAGAAGAGGTTCGAGCACACCTTTTTCGCGAATCGAGGCTGTGAGTTCAGAAAGGTCGCCGAATTCGGTTCGCGGCTGTTCCGGGTTCGGCTCTATCTGATCGATCGGCAATATCTTGCCGACGGTTCGATTGGCTCGCGAGAGCTCTTCGACGTAATGAAAATCGTGCCGCATTTGCACACTTGTCGGTAAACCTCTTTTAGACACGTGCGAGGACCTCCTTGGACAGGTTCAAATACTCAATAGCCCCGGACGATTTGGGCGCATAAGTAAATATGGATTCTTTGTGAGCGGGAGCTTCCTCGAGGCGGACGCTCCGTGAAATTATGGTTTCGAACGTTTTCGGGCCGAATACGTTTCGTATATGTTCTTCGACGTCGCGCGACAGCGCCGTGCGGCGGTCGAACAATGTGACGAGGACGCCGAGAAGATTCAACTCCGGGTTCGGCCGCGAACGGATCTTTTCGACCGTTTCGAGAAGGTCGTCAGTTCCCTCCATCGCAAAATAAGACGATTGAATAGGTATCATCACGTAATTTGCTGCAACCAAAGCATTTACGGTGATGAGGCCGAGCGTAGGCGGGGTGTCGATGAAAATGATGTCGTATTTCGAACGGACGGGTTCGATCCGGTCGCGGAGACGGAATATCGCGTCTATCTCGCCGATGAGCTTGGATTCGAGCTTCGCCAGATTAATCCGTGCGGGGATCACTTCAAGGTTTTCGATCTTTGTCGTATAGACGAACTCTTCCAGCGGCCGGTGTGATTCCGTGAAGAGCTCGAACGCACCGCCGTTGACGCGTTCAGGTTCCAGGAAAGACAGCGAGCTGTTGCTCTGCGGGTCGAGGTCGATCAACAGGACCCGCTTTCCTTCAAAGGCACACGCTGCGGAAAGATTGATCGCGGTGGTGGTCTTCCCTACACCGCCCTTTTGGTTGGCAATTACGATTATCATTTTCTGTTAAAGAAAAAATAGATTATCCGATCAGGTCCGGCCAATCTTCCGTAGGCTGCGAAGTCTCTTCGGATTCGCCTTCGATCTGGTTTGACGATGCGGACAGATCGAGCACCTTTTGTTCGACAAAGATCGGGCAGTCGAGGCGAAGCGCGAGAGCTATCGCGTCGGACGGCCGCGCGTCCATGTTCACGGGACCGCCGTTCTCGTCGGTGAGCTCAATGAGAGCATAGAACGTGTTTTCAAGCAGATCGGTGACGATCACGCGGGAGGCTTTCAAACCGGCGGTAACGATAAAATTTTTGAGGAGGTCATGCGTCATCGGCCGCTGCGGAACGATCTTTTCGATCTCGAGCGCGATGGCATTTGCCTCGAATGCGCCGACCCAGATGGGCAGCACGGTATCCGAATCCACGCCCTTGAGCACGACTATCGGCGTATTCGTGTTCGGATCCATGATCAGCGCTCCGATCTTTACCTCGACCAATGAACTATCTTCTGTCACTTACTAACAAACCTCTCCAAATAATGAGTTGGACTTGACCTGGCCGATCTTGACCCTGTGCAAACCGCCGATCATGTCGGAACTGCCCGCAAAATTGACGACCTTATGACAGGTCGAATGCCCGGTAATATGGGCATCGGAACGTGCCGAGATCTTTTCGGCCAAAACCTCGACAGCGGTGCCGAGATAGCGCTGAAGCTCAAGTTCCTGCCGCTGCCGCTGAACCGATTCGAGATGGCGGAACCGCCGCGTCTTTTCATCCGCCGGGACGTCATCTTCGATCTCAAACGCCGGAGTTCCCGGCCGCGGCGAATATTTGAATATGTACGCGCTGTCGTATCCGCAATATTCTACAAGGTTCACCGTCTCAAGGAAATCTTTTTCTGTCTCGCCGGGAAATCCGACGATAATATCTGTCGTCAGCGCGATATTCCTGGGCGAAGACCTTATCTTATCGATCCGCTTTTTATAGCTGTCGACCGTATGGCCGCGCCGCATTGCCTTAAGTATGCGGTCGCTGCCGGATTGGACCGGAAGATGGACCCAATTGCACAGGTTCTCATTTTCATCGATCGCGTCAACTATATCCGGGTGAAAATCCCTGGGGAAAGATGTTGTAAATTTTACCCGCTCGATTCCCGTTGCGGCAACCGCCCGAAGCAGTTTTGCGAAAGGGGTGGCTCCGGCGAAGCCTTCGAGGCCGGAGTCGGTCTGCGGACGGTAACTGTTAACGTTCTGGCCTATGAGGTGGACCTCTTTGACGCCGCGTCGGCGAAGCTCGAGGACATACCGGACGATCTCCGACGCAGGCAGGCTGCGTTCGCGGCCGCGTGAAAAAGGAACGATGCAGTAGGTGCAGAATTTATTACAGCCTTCGATGATCGGGACGAATGCAACGTAGGGCGAATGCTGTTGTGAGCGGGCGACGGACCAATCGTAATCGAATTCGCGGTCGCCGAGGTCAACGACACCGCGTCCCGTGTCGTAAAAATCTTCGATCGCTTCGGCGACGCGCCCGACCGCCTTGGTGCCGATCACGAAATCTATGCCGGGGCTTTTCTTGAAAAGCGTCTCGCCCTCGAGCTGCGCCACGCACCCGAGCACGCCGACGACGGGATTTCTGCCGCCGGGTTTGCGAACCTGTCCGACTCTCGTATAAAGTTTCTGTTCGGCCTTTTCTCTGACCGAGCAAGTATTTATCAATACGATATCCGCCGCGTTTTCGTCCGGCGTTAGCTCAAATCCTTTAGATTCAAGCGATGTCGCGACCCGCTCGGAGTCGGAGACATTCATTTGACAGCCAAAGGTTTCGAGATAAACTTTCTTCATATATGCCGCAAGATATGGACCCGCTAAATTTCAGATCGAGAGATTTCGTCCACCTTCATTTACACACCGATTATAGCCTGTTGCAAAGCACAATCCAACTAAAGCCGCTGGCGAAAACGCTGGGTGAATTGGATATGAAAGCGTGCGCGATCACCGATTACGGCAATATGTACGGTGCGGTGTCTTTCTATAACACAATGAAGTCGGCGGGTATTCGGCCCATTGTCGGATACGAGGCGATGGTCACATACGGCAGCAGGTTCGATAAGACCGGCGTCGCCGGGTCAGGCGATCGGCCGTATTATCACCTGATCCTGCTGGCAAAGAATTTCGAGGGCTATCAAAACCTTACGTACCTGTCGTCGAAAGCGTTTACGGAAGGGTTTCACTATAAACCGCGGATCGATCTGGAGCTGTTGGCGGAACGCAGCGGCGGCCTGATAGCGTTATCGGCCGGCCGTGATGGCGCGGTGCGGCATTTTCTGGACCGCGGCGACGAAGAGCGTGCCGCGGCGGAGGTCGGGCGTTACAGGGAGATCTTCGGCGCCGACGGTTTCTATCTGGAGGTTCAGGACGAGCCCGGGGACCGAGGCCGCGAGGCGGTGAAACGGCTTGTAGAGCTGTCGAAGAAGACGGGAGCTCCGGTCGCGGCAACGAACGATGCGCACTACCTTGTGCGTGAAGACGCGCGTGCACAGGCGGCACTTATATGCATCAGCGAAGGCCGGACGCTCGACGCACACGCGGGTTTAGGCGAAGAGTCAACGCTGTACCTGCGGTCGGCGGACGAGATGTGGGATATCTTCGGTGCGGAGCTGCCTGAAGCTCTAACCAACACAATGAAGATCGCAGAGATGTGCGATCTGTCGATCCCGATGGGCAGCGATAACCTGACGCTCCCGGAATTTCCGATACCGCCCGAATCGGGCTGCACCACGACCGACGACTATTTTGAAAAGGTAATAAATGACGGTTACGACTTTCGCGACCAAACGGTATGGCAGCCGATGCGCGAGGCCGGAACGCTGAAATACGACCGCGATAAATATCGCGAGCGGCTTGCGATCGAGCTCGGCGTGATCAGAAAGATGGGCTATGCCGGCTATTTTCTGATCGTTTGGGATTTTATCAAGTTCGCCCGGCAGCAAGGGATCCCGGTTGGCCCGGGACGCGGTTCGGCGGCGGGTTCGCTTATCGCGTATTGCCTTGGCATCACGGACGTCGATCCGCTGCAGTATGACCTGCTGTTCGAGCGTTTCCTGAATCCGGAACGAGTGTCGATGCCCGATATCGATATCGATTTCTGTATACGCGGCCGCGGCGACGTGATCAATCACGTGATGGAGCTTTACGGGCGCGATTCGGTCTGTCAGATCGTGACGTTTGGAACCATGGCTTCGCGGGCGGCGATCAAGGACGTCGGCCGGGCGCTGAGCATGCCGTACGGAGAGGTCGAAAAGGTCGCAAAGCTGATCCCGCCGCCGGTCCGCGGCAGAAACGTGAGCATTTCGCAGGCGTTGGAACAGGTGCCGGAGCTGAAGGCGATGTTCACGACGGACCCGAAGGTGAAGGACCTGGTCGACCTGGCGCTGAGGATCGAAGGCTGTTCGCGGCATACGTCGGTACATGCGGCGGGCGTCGTTATTTCGCCGAAGCCGCTGCATGAACTGGTCCCGGTGGCCGTTTCGGCAAAGAGCGAATTGACGAGCCAATACACGATGAACGACCTGGAAAAGGTCGGGATGCTCAAGATGGACTTTCTGGCACTGACGACGCTGACGGTCATCAGTGACTGCTTGAATTCATTGAAGCAAAAGACGGGCATCGAGATCGATTGGAGCACGATATCGCTGAGCGACGAGAAGACGATGGCTCTCTTCGGCGAAGGCCGCACGGAGGCGATATTCCAGTTCGAATCGTCGGGTATGCAGGAGATCTGCCGGCGGCTGAAGCCCAAAGAATTGGAAGACCTTTCGGCATTGAACGCGCTGTATCGCCCCGGCCCGATCGACGGCGGCATGATCGACGATTACATCGCGCGCCATCGCGGCGAAAAGCGCGTGCAGTATCTGGTTAAGGAGATGGAAGGCATCCTGAAGAACACGTACGGCGTGCTGGTGTATCAGGAGCAGATCATGCAGCTCGCCCAAAATCTCGCGGGATACAGCCTCGGCGATGCCGACATGATGCGCCGCGCGATGGGCAAGAAAAAGCGTGAGGAAATGGCGGTTCACGAAGAGAAATTCGTGAAGGGAGCGGTCGAACGCGGGATCGATAAGAAAAAAGCGCAGGAAATATTCACGCTGATGGCGCAGTTTGCCGATTACGGATTTAACCGAAGCCACTCGATCGCGTATGCATATCTCGCGTTTCAGACGGCGTATCTGAAGGCACATTATCCGGCGTATTTTTATGCGGCGGTTCTGTCGCACGAAGCTCAGGACAGCGCCAAGGTTTACAAATATTCCAACGAATTGCGATCGATGGGCCTGGGATTGCTGCCGCCGGACATTAACGAGAGCGACGACGGATTTACGCCGCTCGAGAACGCGGTGCGATTTGGGTTGACTGCGATCAAAGGCATTGGCTCGGCAAGCGTCAGTTCGATAGTGAAGGCGAGAAGATCGGGGAACTTCACTTCCCTGCTCGATTTTGTATCGCGCGTTGAGCAAGGAGCCGTCAACCGGCGAGCGATGGAGAGTCTGACGGCGGCCGGCGCGTTCGATTCGTTAAAACCGGAAGAGCTCGACGTAAATACTTGGCGGGCACGCGTTTATGCGGGTATAGACGGCATTCTGCAGCACGGGCAAAGGGCCTGGGAGGATAAGATTCGCGGTCAGAACGCGCTTTTCGGGGTCGAGGAATCCGCCGGCGACGTGGCGTTGAACCTGCCCGACGTGAAGCCGTGGACACAGTCTGAAATATCGAAACAGGAAAAAGGCGCCATCGGATTTTATTTGTCCGTACATCCGCTGGATTCCTATACGGCCGTGCTTTCGGACATGAAAGTTGCCGAGATCGCGGAGTCTTCGACCGTTCAGCCGGGGGAAATGGTGACGGCGGCCGGGATCGTGTCGGGTTTGAGCGTAAAGTACAGCAAGAAAGGAAACAGATTCTGTTTGTTCAGGCTTGAGGACCGGTCGGGCGGCGCAAAGTGTTTAGCATGGTCAGAGGCTTTTTCGAAGTACGCGGACGTTCTGAAAGATGATGAGATCATAATCGTAAACGGTAAAGTGGAATCTAGCGAAGGGCAGGATATGACATTGATCATAAACGACTTAACGGTCCTCGCCGATGCGGTTCCACAGAAGGCACGCGAGATAGAAATTGGCTTGCCCGACCGGCCCGTCGACGACAGGTTTTTGGAAGACCTCGTTTCCCTGCTTGGGTCGAGTGCGGGCGGGTGCAGCGTGGTGCTGAATATGCCGGTCGAAGGTGCGACCGTACGAATGCGTTCGATGCCGCTGAGTATTCAGGGTTCATACAAGATAGAATCGGAATTGCTGAGCCGCGGTTGTAATGTAAACTGGATATTATAGATATTATGGAAACTACTGCGTTTGACAGAGTATTGAAGGCGCGGCATCCGGAACGGCCTTACGCACTTGACCTGTTCGGATCGCTGTTCACGGACTTTACCGAGATACACGGGGACCGCCGCTATGCCGACGATCCGGCGCTTGTGTGCGGATTTGCGAGGCTGGACGGCAGAGAGGTCTGTGTAGTCGGTCAACAAAAAGGACGCGATACGAATTCGCGGCGTCACAGGAATTTCGGAATGCCGAAGCCCGAAGGCTATAGAAAGGCGATCCGCGTAATGAAAATGGCTGAAAAATTCGGCCGGCCGATCATTACGTTCATCGATACTCCGGGAGCGTATCCGGGAATTGATGCCGAAGAACGCGGACAGGCTGAGGCGATCGCGTTCAATTTGCGCGAAATGGCGGGATTGAATGTGCCCATCATCGTCGTCGTGATCGGCGAAGGCGGTTCCGGCGGAGCTCTCGCCATAGGCATCGGCGACCGCGTATTGATGATGGAAAATTCGGTCTATTCGGTGATCTCGCCGGAAGGGTGTGCGGCCATACTCTGGAAGGCGGCTGACCAGGCGAACAAGGCGGCTGCCGCTCTTAGAATGACCGCGTCGGACCTTGCAATGCTTGATGTAATAGATGAGGTAGTTCCCGAACACGGCGATTGGTCGATCAAGACGGACGATTCGGGCCAGCCGTCCACTGATCTGGATAAGACGAGCAGCAATCTGAAGAAAGCGCTCCTGAAGAACCTCAAGGAACTCGAATCAATGCCGAGCGAAAAGCGTATAGCAGAACGATACGGAAAGTTTCGGAAGATGGGCAGATGGGTCTGACCGCCTGTTAAAGTGATCTATAGGTTTAAGAAATACCTCCTGTGTTACGTTAAGTTAAACGTGATCCAGGAGGTTTTGGTTTAGGTATTCGATTGGGTCTGCACGAGAAAAACGCGTGCTGCATTCGACCAGGAATGCGGCACGCGTTTGAACCAAGTGATATTCAAATGGCTAGAACGGAATATCGTCGTCGCTGCCGCCGCCCGATGGCGCCGCAGATGAAGGTGCGTTTTGCCGGCTGCTTTCCGGTGCGGCAAAGCTGTTCTCGCCCGGTTCGTCCGACATGTCGTCTTGCGAGCGGCCGCCGCTGCTAATGAACTGCATATCGGTTCCCTGTACTTCCAGCGTGTACCGGTTGTTGCCGTCGCGGTCGGTCCATTCTTCGATGCGAAGGCGGCCTTCTATATAAACCGGGCTGCCCTTTGTCAGATACTTAGAAGCGTTTTCCGCCTGTTTGTTCCACAGTGTCACCCGAAACCATGTCGTGATGTCCTGCAAATCTCCCGCCTTGTCACGTTTCTTTTCGTTTGTGGCGATCGAAAAACTGCAGACCGCTGAACCTTGTGGGGTGTATCGCAATTCGGGATCGCGGCCGAGATTCCCTACGATGGTTATTTTATTGAAAGACATTTGAAATGATATCTCCGTGTTTTTAGCTATTTAGACTGCAACGTGATTGGATGTTACATTCATCATTCTATCACGGTCAAGGCGACTGTGATAAAATCCAATATTCCGATGAAAACGCCGGTACCGGCCCTCAAGATACGCAAGACCTATCCAGATGCTGCAACTTCGACCGACAACGCGAGCCGCTCGATACATACTAATTTTGCTTGCGGTGAATATTCTTTTATCTGTCGTACCCGCAATGGCCCAGGGGGAGAAGCAAGGGGCAGCCGGGTGGCAAAAGTGTTGGGAGTATTCGGCGGAAGATCTTAGCGGCAAGCCTGTCGCGTCCGATAACGATAATATTTACTTATCGCGCTTGAATGGTAACGTTGAAGCAATATCACGCCATGGCGGCGAGCGGGTTTGGCTTGCCGAACTCGGCGGGTCGCCGGCGTCGGCGGTATTTCCGTCGCAAGGTGTTGTGTATGCCGCAACGCGTCCGTTGGGCGAGGACGGATCTCCTTCCGATGAGATCGTCATCCGCTCATTGAACAAGAATTCCGGCCTGATAGGTTGGACCGCAAAGATCCCGTCGAAGAGCGACGTTTTTCTAAACGCCGAGAACGGAATTCTTACTGTCATCTCGGAAAGCGGTGCGGTCTATCGGATGCAGGGCGATACCGGAGCGGTCCTGTGGCAGACGGCGCTTGGGGCAAAACTCGCAGCGCCGCCGGCATTTTCGGGATCGGGAGCTATTGTCGGGACGGACCAGGGATCTCTGATCGCCGTTTCAGCGGATGGCGTGCCCGGTGTTTCGCAGGTAAAGGTCGGCCGTATTCCCTCGGCACTAGGCGCGGCGGGCGGCAGGGCCGTATTTGGCGATTCCCTAGGAAATGTCGTTCTGTACGACCTTAACAGCCGGAAACGTCTTTGGCGATTGAAACTAGGCGGCGGAGTAAGCCACGTAACATACGACGATGGCCGCATCCTGGCGGCATCCCTTGATAATTTTGTCTATTTGATAGCCGCGGACAACGGAAATGTGGTTTGGAAACGCCGACAGCCGGGACGTGTTGTTCTAGGTCCGCTGTTGAATAAAGAATATGCGGTCGTGATGGCCATCGGAGAAAGGTCGGCAGTCCTGATCGATCGATCCAACGGAAAAACAAGGGGCCAGGTGACGCTGCCGGAAGGAGCCGAATTTGTACAGTCTCCGGTCGGGTCGCCGGACACGATCATATTCCCATTGTCGACAGGGCTGGAATCTTATAGCTCGGCAGGCTGCGGCGGCCAAAAGGAAACGGGCAGAGCTTAATGCCCTGCCCGTCCTGATAAAATTCTTTTGGTTTCGTTATGCCCTAGTGTGCGACAGAGTAATCATGCATCATCGCGTAGATCTCGTCCTTAACATTAAGCTTCTTCTTCTTCAAAGTAGCTTCTTCGAGCTGTTCGTCGTCGTTCGGATAAGTTAAATGTGCCAGTTCGTCCAATCTCCTCTCGTAGCTTTGATGCTGCTGAACCAGTTCCCGGAATTCCGGATTTGCTTTCATTAGTTCGTCTCTGACGGCATCAGGGATAGACATGTCCATAACGTTCTTGTCCTCACTTTTCAAAGATTCAGGCCCATTTTAGTGCGACGCCTCTCCAATGGGTCTATCTGATGGTAACTTACTTTCGCTACGCATTTCAAGTTTAAGAAACATTTAACATTTGTTCACGGGGCCGGCGGAAACCCGCATAATAACAGCATTTTCGACCGGATCGCGGTAATAATCGCGCCGCGTGAAGACGCGTTCAAACCCTTTATTTTCATAAAATGCGATCGCGCCGGCGTTTGATTCGCGGACCTCGAGCCAGATCTCGGCAACGCGGGCAATCCTGCATTCAGCAAGAAATCGGTCAAACAGAAGGCCTGCAAATCCGCGTCGGCGAAATCGGGGCGCGATGCCGATGTTAAAGATCTCGGCATTGAGGCCTTCGTTGGCGGCAGATGGCACGAACCGCCCGACGATGTAACCTGCGAGCCCTTCTCCGTTGGTGACGCCCAGGAAAATCGAATCTTCGCGTTCCGCTTCGGCTAAATATTCGGATTCAGGCCATTCGGCAAGCCCACATTCGTGGGCGATTCGGACCACCTCAGGAATTTGGTGGGTGGAAATGTTCAAGATCTCTGGGATAGCCATAGAGGCGGTACTATCGCTGCCGGGCCTCGACAAACAGCGGTTCGATCGCGGCGGCTTCGGGAACGGCGGCCGCCCGCATTCCGATCAGGTAAGCGAGATCGCTGCTTACGGCAGAAATGTTTTTCGTGTCGGCGACCTCGATCCGATCCAGAAGCGACGATGGCATAACCCAAGCAGCGCCGGCGGACCCAACGATCAATTCCGGAATCGCCGAAACTGCTACCATTTCGGGCCCGGAAACGGCGGTGGGCGAGCCGGCGGAGACCTCGAATCGCTGGATACAGGCGTCGGACCGGCCGACGGGAACTGCGGCGATCACGGTGCCGGATCTGCCGGCCGCTGTGGCCAAAGCTTCGAGGGCAGAGACGCCGACCGCATCGATCCCAAGAGCTTTTCTCAGCCCAAGAGCCGTCGCAATGCCGATGCGGATCCCAGTATAGCTGCCCGGACCAGAGGATACCACTAGCCGTGTAAGGTCCGCCGGTTCGAGACCGTGACGGCCGAGGAGCTGAGAAATGTTGAAAAGAAGGTCTTCGGCGCGTGATACGGCGTCTGTGCCGGCGATCGATTCGCGGTGTTCTCCGTTGATGAACAAAGCGATGCTGCCACCCTCGATCGCGGATTCGATCGCGAGAAGAGCAGTGGAATTAGTTTCCATTGACATAATTCTTTACAATGCCGACGACGGCCGCGGGCAGATTTCGAAGCAGATTCAGACTGCGCCGGGCAAAAACGGCCGCCTGCAGCGATCGAGGAGCGCGGTCGCCGAACGGCCTGATCATTTCAATGGTACAACGTATAGCGTTGGGCGGGAAACGCTGCCTTAACTGGCGGACCAGTTCGGTGCCTTGGGAAAGCTTAGTTAGCACCGGGTCGAGTTCAACGCCGGCCTTCCATTCTTTTTCGATCGCCGAGGCTATCCATGAGGGCAGGCGACGAGCCTCTTCCGCGAAAGGCAGATCGTCGATCGATAGGCCGCGATAACGGTGCGCGACGCCGATCGCCGTTATGACCCAGTTTCGGCGGACCGGACCGCCCGCATTGAAGCATATGTCCCAAACAAAATCGGCCGGGCGCGTCTCGACCGCGTATTTTATATCGTCAAGCTTTTCCTTATGCCTGCCGCCGTCCACCAGCCAGTGAGCGCAGAGCAGCCGGAGATGGTCTTCAGGTGAAGGGATGCGGATCGTTGTGCCGTCGAGCGGGATAAGCTGAGAACGTGCAGCTATGTCGGCCCATGGCGCGGAATCAAGCCGGCGAAATTCGCGGTGAAGATCGACGAAGTATTGCTTCCCTTCTTCGGTTTGTAGAACGTGGAGCGCTTTTGGATGGTCTGCAGCGCTTACGGCAATGTCGATATCGCCGATATGCCGAAAAACCCCGGGCGGATAGAGACGCGCGGCAGCCCAGCCCTTTATTAGGATAGGTTCGACGTCATGTGACCGGAAAAGGTCGAATACGGCGACAAGCTGCTGTTCATGAAGTTTATGCTGGAGCGCGTTCCAACGATTTTCGTCGGCGACGACACTGCGGCCTTCCTGAGTAGCTGCGTCCATAAAGGAAAAGAGTAGCAAAGAACGGGTTTCTTCACTACTCTCTTGAATCTCTGTTTTCTGCCGTACTTACTTGCTAATAATTGCGGACTTCGCATCTTTCTTCTCTGTAAGAGGGGTTCCAGCGCATAGACTGTTACTATTACAGCTAGTTGATGGACATTCGCCTGCCGGCCGTGGCGGGGTAGTGCAATCGGCATTAGTTGTACACCGGCACGAGCTTGCTGCCATGGCGTTCTGCGGAGCGACGAGCGATGCGATGATCGGCAGGGCGACCATAGATGCGAGGCCGATCTTTTTGATGGCTTCGCGGCGCGATTCGCCGGCAAACTTCGGCGCCAATTCGGTTTCGAGCAGGGCGTTCTCGTTCAACTGGTCGATCGCCAGCCAGACAAGGTCTTCCGACACACCGGCGTCCTTGCCGCTGTTGATGAACTTCGCGATCTCCGCTGCCGAGCGCGTGCCGTCACACGATCTCCAAACGAGCGCCGCGGTATTATTGAGGCAATGGGCTTTATTTGTGTTGAGGTCGTAAACCAGGACTTCATCAGGCATGTCCTGCACCACCAGCCCATTTTTACGGGCAGTTGGGAATTGCGAGTTGGTCATTTTCTCCTCCAAAAAATCATTCAAATGAATGCAATGTTAAGTATTATCGGGCTAAACTGTTGTGTTGTCAATAAAATCCAAAATTATCCTAGCACACTTTTGCGCGTCTCCGCGATAACTTTTTGCTAATAGTGCCCCTGAAATCGCCAATTTTAGCACGTTCAAGGAGCGTTCCGGGTATGTTTGCATACATAGCGTATGGGGAATTAGTTCCATAACACCCTCTCCCGGCGATAAATAGGCCGGTTCCCAGCACGGCCCGTCGGAATATTCGGTCACGAGAACCGCGCCGACCGGGATCGGTTCGGTACCTATCCGGCCTCCGAACGATTCGACCGACATTGGGTCTTCGCGAACATTCGGCGGATCGGTGCGAATGGACAATTCCCGAGCAAACGGATGGACCAGCCCGGATTCGTCAATGAGCGCGTATTCGTCAGAATAATATTCGCAGCCGAGCTCGACAAGAGCCTTTACCAGCGTTGTTTTTCCGCGAAAGCTGCTCCCGGGAATAACGACGGCCTTCCCGTTCCTGCCGACTACGCCTGCATGAACGAAGACGAATAAAGGCGAAAATTGGCCGACGGCAATTCGTATGATGCCGTCATAAAAAAAGTAAAACCCCCTGCCGTAATCACCGGTGCTGAACTCTTCGCCGTTTCGGTAAAGTGTCGCGGTTCCGTCATCATGCCTGACGAACCCGAAAACCTGGTCGGAAAGGCTATCGGGCGGAAGAGTTTCGATGTTGCCGAGCAATGCTTTTGTAGACGCACGTACCGCATCGTCCAGCGTTTCGGCGGAATCGCTTTCGAGCCGGACGACGACGCCGTACGAACGGAAAACGAAGCGATGGCCGAGTTTTGGATAGGTTTGCGCGTTCGCGGCGTGTGGTGCGTCCATTTTTAGGTCAGTGCCCTGCGAACGAACGCGAGCGTGATCAGAACTGCTGTCAAAAATCCAATAATCAAAAGGAGCAATGGCTCCAAAATTCCACTGTTACTAATTGCATAGACGACGGAAAAAATAATTATTGCCGTCAGCAAGCCATAAAATCCCGTGACAAGATCATGCCGAAGCCCGGAAATCACCAGCCGCTGATATAGGTGTTCGCGATGCGGGTGCCAGACCTTCTTTCCCTTTAGGAGCCGTCGCGCAAATGTCAGTACCGTGTCGAACAGGAAAAGCCACACGAACATTGCAGCGACGACGGGCAAAAAGCTAAGCTCGGCAGCAACCTGGGCCTGTATCAAAAGCGGTATCACGGCGAATGTGAATCCAAGGAATGCACTGCCGACGTCGCCCATAAACACTGTAGCCGGATGCCAGTTGTGCATCAGAAAACCGGCGGATGCGAATAAGATAACGCCGCAAAAAATGAACGTAGATGGAACTCCGAGGATAAAGCAGAACAGCATCCATCCGCAGCTTGCCAAAACGGCCTGCACGCCGGCAATGCCGTCAATGCCGTCCATGAAATTATAGGCGTTGACCATCCAGACGATCCAGGCAAAAGTAAGCGCTGCGCCCGCGTAGCCAAGGCTGAGATGTTCACCTAGAAGCGGGATATAGATGGTTTGCCAATAACCCAATTCCGTGATCATCAATGCCGCGGCAAGCGAGTGGACAGCAAGACGAATGTAGAACGAAACCGTATAAATGTCATCGAGCCAGCTTACTAGGCCGATCATAAGCGCCGATACGAAATAACTCCATGAAAACGCTGACGGATAGAACCAACCCAGAATGGCGTAGGCAATTAGACAGATAAGCACGATGACAAGCCCGCCGCCCCGAGGTGTGGGTTCGTCATGCGAACTGCGTTCGTTCGGGATGTCGAAAAGGCCGCGATGCGTGCTCCAGGCGCGGAAGAGGAATATGCCGAGATAGGCGGCAAGAAATGCGGTTCCGAATGTCAGGAATTCGATCACTTTTCAGTCTTTAACGCAATTCACGAGAATAGTTCTCAATAGCGGCCTCGGCCGAATATTTCGCAAGCGCGGCGGTGCGGGCTCTTCTGCCTCGTTCGGCCAGGGTTTCCCGTTCGTCATATATTCTCAAAACGGTATCGGCCAGGGCTTTCGCATTGCCCGGCGGTACCACCCAACCTATGTTCTCTTCTTCGACGACAAATGCGGTTTCGGAGTCTTCTTCGACGATAGCCAACACAGGCTTTCCAACCGCGAGGATATTATAAGTACGGCTCGGCATGGAAACGCCCCGCATTTTCGACACGAGCGAAACGAACGAAACATCGCAGGCGTTCAGGAACACCTGCTGCTCCGAACGCGGACGCGGATCAAGGACCGTAACATTCGACAATTCAAGCCGATTTACCTCGTTAACGATCCAATTACGCTTTGCTCCTGCACCCAGAAAAATAAAGTGCGCCGAGTCATTATCCCTAAGCAAGTCTGCACACCCTACGATGCTCTCGACGTCATTCGGGTAACCCATATTTCCGGCATACAGGAATACAAATTTATCTTGAAGTCCCAATTCTTTCAACATCCCGTTTGCGGTTCGGTCAGACGGTGACACGGCATCGAGCTCCGCCCAATTGGGGATAACCGCGATCGGGATATCGAGGCCCGCGGTCTTTTTCGCGATCAGCTTTTCCATATCCCGGCCGACCACGATTATCTTTGCCGCGTGTTTGTAAAGCCAACGGTTACAGATACTTGCAAAGCGGACGAAGAGAGAGCCCTCCGACGCCTTCCCTGCTGCGATCAGAATTTCAGGGTAATTATCATGGATAAGGAGCGTATATGATCCGCCTCTTATGAGGGATGCCACAGCGGCAATGAACGGCAGCGTCGGCGGGTTTGTAACGACGAGCACCTTGTCACCTTGCTTTATCTTGGCCAGAGCCTTTAGAAAGACCGAAAGGCTGATCGTGAACATATTGATCAGCCGATACACGATGACATTTTTGTCAAGGGTCGTGCCCCAGGCCCGAAAGATCTCGACGCCGTTGTGAAATTCGTGATCCGGAGCGCGGTTGCCCCGCGCCGAATAATTGGGCTGGCCGCAAAGGACCTTAACGTCGAAATCGTCCGAGAGGCCTTCGGCGATCTTGGTCAGATAGTATCCGGTCGAGGTCTCTTCCGGATAATAGACCTCGGACATGACCCAAAGCCGCTGTTTTTCGGATCCCGTGGTCATCCTGCGTGTGCGCCCTCCTCGTTCATTGCAGAGAGCAGCACCTTTTCTACCGCGATCTCAGTATCCGGCTTGGCCAACCAATCGAGAGCATATTGGCGTGCACGTGCGGACATTTCGCTATATTCGGCAGCGTCCATTGCGATCGCTTCTTCGAGCCGTCGGCGCCATGTTTGAGGATCTTCGAGAGGAATCCGCCAGCCAACAGCCTTTTCCTCGATGTCTTCCCAGACGGTCCTATCGCTGATAATCAAAGGGCTGCCCGCGGCAAGAGCTTCGAGAAAGACGTAGCCGAAGTTCTCACTGACAGTGGAAAGCACGAAAAAATGGGCGTCGAGCAGGATCGATAGAGCCGCGGCATTTTCAACTGCTCCCGTGATGCGAACGGAAACATTCTGCGGCAGCGACCGAATCGCATCTTGGCAGTCAGTCCAATAAGCTTGTTCACCGACAGGGCCGACAATGTGAAGCTCAACGTTTCCTGACCGGATCTCGCTCAATCTTTCCAGAAGAAATCCGAGATTTTTCTTGGGGACAATTCGCGACAGGAAAACGAGTTTTACGGCTCCCGCGGACTTTGGCGGTTTTTTGGCGGGGTCGAAATCCGGCAGTATCACTTTTGGTGAAAGGTCGGGAGCAATGGCAATTCGGGCATTGGGGCCGATGGCGTCACGAACCTCATCTGCTTCCGTTTCGAACGACGCCTTCCAAATGACGCCGCGATAAAGGCCGGTCAGTTTTGCGTACGCCAGGAAAAGCTGTTTCTTTAGCGGTTTAAGCGAGAGCGCGGCACGCGACCATTCACCCGTCGCGAACAGCATGACG
The DNA here is from genome assembly GCA_023436495.1 of Acidobacteriota bacterium. GTDB lineage: Bacteria > Acidobacteriota > Blastocatellia > Pyrinomonadales > Pyrinomonadaceae > OLB17. The sequence goes on along the minus strand of JAEZIT010000059.1, from coordinate 8,960 downwards.
GGAATCGAACGCGAAATCCTGCCTTTTTGCCGGGCCCAAAGGAAGCGGCGGCACGTGCGGCTGAGGCCGCTGTTCAGTACCACGAGGTTGGGACCCACTTCCTTAACGACAGACGCTACGAAGCCTGTTGTCATTGTCGCGTTGTCAGCATAGAAAACTTCGGCGCCGCTAACGCTGTTCCATTCATTGGTGCGAACATTCGGATAAGGCTCGTTCTCCGAACCGATATCATGATTTTTGTTAATAATGAAGAAATCGTAGCGGTCACGGAAATGATCGACTAGATTAGCGACCGTCCACATGCCGCCGCCGCTTTTCACGCTCGGGAGGTAGTAGTCGCAGAAGATCAGTATCCGTTTTTTCGTACTGCTACGAGACATGCTTACGCGTACTTGTATATCCGAGCAAAATTTTCGCGACGGTCATCGAGACATTTTTGGCAAGGTACTCGTCCGGCGCCGTCCAATCGGCAGGTTGTGCCAACGCCAGGTCGAGAGCTCGCAGCATCGATTCGGTCTCAGCTCCGCTGACGATATTGCTGCCGCATTCGATCGTTTCCGGGCGTTCAGTGACGTCGCGGACGGTTACGTTCGGCACGCCGAAGATACAGCATTCTTCCTGGACCGTCCCGCTGTCCGTAAGGACCGCAAGAGCGTTCTTCTCAAGGTTTACGAAATCGAAAAACCCGAGCGGCTCCATCAGATGGATTCCCTTGGCGGCTTCGATCCCAAAGCGGGCCAATTTTTCCGCGGTCCGGGGATGAACGCTGATCAGAACGGGCTTGGAATATTTTTCGGCGATGGCGCGAAATCCGTCGAAGATCCTTCTTAGGCGCTCTTCGCCGTCGACATTCTCGGCGCGGTGAAGTGTAACCAGAAAGAAATCGCGTTCCGCGACGCCGAATTGCTTCATCGCTTCGCTTGCGTCGATCTGTTCGCTATACGCGTTCAGGACTTCATTTATAGGATTTCCGGTGACGTAAATGCGTTCGCGTTCGATGCCTTCGCGGACAAGATTTTCCTTGCTCCGAACCGTGTAAGGCATCAGGATCGTGCTGGAATGGTCGATTATGCGGCGATTGATCTCTTCAGGGACGCGATCATCGTAGCATCGGTTTCCGGCTTCCATATGAAATACAGGAACCCCTTTGCGTGCAGCAATAAACGCCGCCAAGGCACTGTTTGTGTCGCCCAGAATCAGGATCTTATCCGGTTGTTGTTCGGAAATGACCGCGTCCATTTTCGAGAGGATCTGGCCGACCTGATCGCCGAAGCTGCTCGATCGGATACCGAGATGCACATCGGGCGTCCGGACTCCGAGGTCGCGCAGGAAAATGTCGCTCAGACTCTCGTCAAAATTCTGGCCGGTATGGACGGTAACGTGCTCACAGTGCCGATCCAAAAGAATCATGATCAGGCTCAACCGGATGATCTCCGGCCGGGTCCCGAATACGGTCATTATCTTCATAAATTACAGTGGTCGTTTCGGCTGTTATGCCGTTGCCAGGAAGCGTCCGATCTCTTCGCTTGCTCCGCCGAGGAGATTTCGAAGTTCCTCGACCGAAAGATTGTCATCTTTGGACGAATATTCCGATTCAAGGGCCGGCTCGAAATCCTGCACGGCACGGAGTTCGGGCAGGACAGGAAGAATGACGTAATAACCATCGCGTTCAACGGCGCGGAAACATTCTTCTTCGGAGACCATGATCTCGTGGACCTTCTCGCCCGGACGGATTCCGGTGTAAACGATCGGGAGGTCTTTGCTGCCCATAAGTGCTTTGGCTACGTCGGTTATGTTTGCCGCAGGGACTTTGGGAATGTATGTTTCCCCTCTGTTTCCTGAAGACACCGCCGCAAATACCGTATCGACCGCTCGATCAAGGCTGAGCAAGAATCGGGTCATTTCGGGCAGAGTGACCGTAATAGGTTTTTCGTCGCGAATGAGTTCGACAAAAAGCGGCACTATCGACCCGCGAGAGGCGATTACGTTGCCATAGCGGACGCACATGAATTTGGTATCCGGGCAGTCGCGGTTGGCTTCGATCAGCACGCGCTCCTGCAGTGCCTTGGTCATTCCCATGACGTTTATAGGCTTGCAGGCTTTGTCCGTAGAGATCCCAACCACCGTCTCTACTGGCAGGCGGTTTTCGCGGATGGCGCGTGCGACACTCTGGGCCCCGTATATATTGGTCATCACCGCTTCGAATGGAAAGTATTCGCAGGACGGCACCTGTTTCAGAGCGGCCGCGTGGAATACGATATCCGCCTCGCGCATCGCGGACAGAAGTGCGGAATAATCGCGTACGTCGCCAATGCGGAAATTCAATAACTGCTGTGAATTCTGATAAATAACGTCATCGGTCGCGGCTTTGCGGTGCATGTAATCGAGCCGCATGTAGTGCTGTTTTGCCTCGTCGCGTGAGTAAATAGTGATCTTCGACGGCAAACCCATTTCGCCCGTGAGCAGCCGTATTACAAGCGTTTGCCCAAGCGAGCCAGTCCCGCCGGTGACGAGAACTCTTTTACCTTCCAGTGGTCTCATTTTTTCCATATATCGTAGGGAGTCGGGTCCGCGGCCATTCTGCTGATCATGTCATCCCATGACGGCGGAGTATAACCCGTTTCTTTTCTAAATTTCGTCGAATCCAGACTTCGGTCGATCCGGAAACTTTCGTCGCGTTCGATCGTTATCCCGGCGTTGTACTTCTCGTTGACCAATTTGAGCAGATCGTACTTATTTATCGGCTCGCTCGAGATGTGATAAAGGCCGCGCAATTTCCTATACTTGGTAATCAAATCAACAATTATATCGGTAAACACGACGGTAGGAAAGCCGGAGTATATCGCATTCGCATAACCCCGGACGGTGCCGCCTCGGTTCGACAGGAACCAATCGACAAGGCTGTGCGAAGTGCCCAGTTCACGGCCGATGATCGAAGTGCGGACCGTGACACAATCGCCTTGGGTAACCTCGCCGAGATTCTTGCTTTTGCCGTAGAGGTCGTATGCATCGGAAACATCCTCCTCTTTATACAGCCCTGTTTTACCGCTAAATACACAGTCAGTGCTGATACAGATCGTGCGGAATCCGTATTTCAACGACCACTCGGCGAGGCGGTGCGGGAAGATCGAATTAATAGTGAGCGTCTGAATGACGTCGTTGGCCGTCGGGAGTTGTTTGATAATGCCGACGGCGTTTATGACCGTATCCGGGCGAACGGAGTCGATGGAGCGACGCGCGGTTTCCGGATCTGCGGCATCGACGCCTTCGATCACACGCGCCGGATCATAAATGCCGAACTTTTCGAGGCCTTCGAATCGTCCGCGCACGGTCGTCCAGACATCGAATTGGCCACTAAGCATCTGAACGAGCTTGTGGCCAAGCATGCCGGTTCCCCCAAAGATCAAAATTCTCTGTTTTTCCATTAATGTATTTGTTCAAGGGTCGGCGCACCGACTTTTATAAGTTTCCTGAACACAATCTTATAAATGCGGCAATAACGCCAGTTACACCGCTAGCGAAAAATTGCTTCAATGTCGCTTCAAAACTTGATGACAAGCTTTATAAACCTCGTCTATCTCTATCAGATTAAGGCACTTATGGTTATTAAAACAGTCCGGGGTGTGGCAGCCTTCGCATTCAACCCGCTTTCGAAATATCACGTTATCTTTTCCGAACGGCTTCCAACGCCCGATCCAATCGATCGCCGCGAACACCGCAACGCAAGGCGTGCCAACCGCAGCGGCAAGATGCATCGTGCCAGTGTCGTTACCCAGGTAAAGTTCGCATTGCTGCAGAGCGGCGGCGGCTTCGCGGACATTAAGTTCACCCGCGGCGTTTACACCCAGGTTCCAGTGATCGATGAGAGCATCCCCACGTTCCCTGTCCTCGGGGCCGCCGAATATCACGGGAAACGCGTTGTCATGAATGATCAGGCGTTCGCCCACCTCGGCAAAGCGCTCGGCCGGCCATATCTTCGACGCCCATTTGCTGCCCGGCGCTACCGCGATAAGCCGGCGGCCGGAAAGCGGTTCGAAATGACGGCTCAGCCAATCGCCGGCCACCGCTTTTTCATCAGCGGTAAGAAGCATCTCCGGCGGCGGTGCGGGATCGGAAACCTCAATTCCACCCGAGCGAAGGGACGAAAGCAGAAATTCGCCTTCAGATTCGACCTCCGGAGTTGGCTTTGGGATCTCGGTGGTCAGAAAATTGCCGCGCACGTATTCGGCGCCTATTACGTTTGAAATGCCAGCAAGCCGAAAGAATTTCAGGTCGCGGCCGATCTGTTCCGGCGTACGGTTTCGGGTCATTAAATAAATGACAGCGTTAAAACGACGTCGGCGAATTTCTAACGCGAGCTTCAACGATGCCTTCGCGGTATCCCAGCGTCCGAGGTTGGCCGGATAACTCATCCAATCGTCAAGCAAACCGTCTTCCGGCAATACATTACGCGCTGATACATAATGTGGATTCTTAGGATCGGCATTCGATAAATACGTCAGCTTTGCGTGAGGATAAGCGTTTCGGACCGCCCATATAGCAGGCAGTGCGACCAACGTATCGCCAAGATGGCCGATGCGAAATATGAGAATCCGGTCCAAATCTTATGCCCGTCCGTTCAAAGCGTGTTTTAACTCGGCGATCTTCAAAGCAGTCGTGCCGACCTGTTCAACGACGAGGCCCGCTGCGATATTTGCAAGGTCAGCGGCATGTTCAAGGTCGGCTCCGGCCCCGATCGATGCCGCCAACGTGGCAATAACCGTATCGCCGGCCCCGGTAACGTCATAGACCTCGCGTGCGCATGCGTGAAAATGCACGGACGCGGCCCCGTCGCGGAACAACGTCATCCCCTCTTCGCCTTGCGTGATCAAAACGGCCGAGAATGCATGGTCGCTCATCAATTTTATGCCGGCGCGCTCGACGAGGTCGCCACCATTATCGTCGAAATTGCAGGCTTCGGCGGCCTCGCGGCGATTCGGTGTCAGAAGGCTTGCTCCACGGTATTTATCGTAATACTTGCCTTTCGGATCAACCAAGACAGGTTTGCCGCGGGCTGCAGCTTCGGAGATAACAGCCGAAATGACGCGGTCGGTCAGTAGACCTTTCGCGTAATCGGACAGCACGACAGCGTCGGTGGACGGTATCTGATCCACGATGCGTCCGATAATTGTCTCTTCGTTTTTATCAGAGAGCGGTTCCGACGTTTCCTGATCTACGCGTGCGACCTGCTGGCTGTGTGCAATAATGCGGGTCTTGACGGTCGTGGGCCGCCCCGGAATCGTGATGAGCGAATCGTGCGAGACACCGGCGGTGTTCAAAATGCCCGGTAAAAGGGCGGCTTCAGCATCATCGCCAACGATTCCGACAAGAACTGGAAACGCGCCAAGGCCGGCAATATTGGCCGCCACATTGGCAGCTCCGCCGGCGGCGAGGCTTGTGCTCTTCAGACGGACGACCGGTACGGGGGCCTCGGGCGAAATGCGAGTCACGCTGCCCCACCAGTAACGGTCGAGCATAACGTCTCCGACGACGAGGACGCGTGCGGATGAAAAGTTATCTAGAATAGACATCGAAGATAAAAAGTAACAAAGAAATCGTTGAAGTCGAACGCAGAACCAAATTCCCTATCGCTTAAGTATTCAGAAACAAGCCCGCGACGTCATTGTCCCGCGGCAATCGCGGCGTCAACCATTTCGCACCAGATATGGGCGATCGTAATGTGCGCTTCCTGTATCCGGGCGGTGCGTTCAGACGGCACCAGAATACAGGCGTCCGTCAAGCCTGCGAGCTTCTTTCCTTTAGCCCCCGTTAGACCGATCACACGGCAGCCTCGGCCGCGGGCGGCCATTACGGCGGCGATGACGTTCGGCGAATTCCCGCTCGTGCTGATCGCTATCAGCGTATCGCCTTCGCCAGCAAGAGCTTCGACCTGCCTGGCAAAGATGCGTTCGAAATCGTAATCGTTCGCGAGAGCCGTCAGAGCGGACGTGTCGGTGGTCAAAGCGATCGACGGCAGCGCTTTTCGCTCCGTCTCATAACGCCCGACGAATTCGGCTGCAATATGCTGGGCGTCTGCCGCGCTGCCGCCGTTGCCGCACAAAAGCACCTTGCCGCCGCGTTCGAACGTATCGATCAGTATCCGGGCACATTCTTCGATCGCGTCGGACTGCGTATCGATAAGCGCCCTGAAAACGTCCAGGTGCTGATCAAGTGACCGCGAAACAGTGCTGCTATCGGAAGGGTTAGGTGTCTCGCCGCTGCTTCGGGTGGACCTCCCCAAAGCGGGCGACGCCTGGATTCGCTCGACAATTCTGCTCGAAGAAAAGCCGTCTTTAAGCGGCAATGAGAACACGCGGCCGCCCCTTGATGTAACGAGGTCGGCACCGATGATCTCGGTCGGCTTCCAATCGCCGCCTTTCACCAGAACGTCCGGCTGAATCTCGCGAATTAGGTTTTCGGGCGTTAGTTCGTCAAAGATTCTTACCTCATCGACCGAGCGCAGGCCAAGCAGCACCGCGGCGCGTTCGTCCTGCGGAATAAACGGCCTGTCGGAGCCCTTGATCGCCCGTACGGAGGCATCGCTGTTTATGCCGACGATCAAACGGTCGCCAAGAGAGCGTGCGCGCTCGAGAAGGTCAATATGCCCGGAATGGATGATGTCAAAACATCCGTTTGTAAATACGATCATGTCTTCTTAAAAGGCCTCTAATTCGCGCTTCCTGAACATCAGCATAACTCCAAGCAAACCATGATCATAAAAGCGCATTTTTATCTCATGACAACCGTTTTTGTATAGTTCGTAAACTATCTGGTTAAGATCATAGAGATACATAGGAATGAGAGGCTCATCCTTCTCGCCTTTAACTTTGTTGCGCAGCTTATATATCGCAGGAAAATCGCGATAAGCCGTAAAGGTCCGCGATAGTGGGTTACCGTCGAGACCGGATATGGTGAATTGGAGCGCGCCTACCCCATCTTCTTCAAGCAGACTGAGGATACGCCGAAAAATCGGCATCCCGGCGCCTGGTTCGATATGCTGGAATACGATTGACGAATGTACAAAATCGAATTTTGAAACATTTTCAGTCATGAACGCTTCCGTCTGCAGGAAATCCGTGTTGCCGAGGTTGTGCTGCGCACAGTTCCGACGCGCCTCGTCTATCATGTTTTCGGATATATCCACACCTGTGACGTGGCCGGTGCGGCTCGCCAGCGGTATGACAACGCGTCCCACGCCACACCCAAAGTCTAAAGCCCGTTTCGGTGCGAACGGTCCAAACGCTCCTTCGACCTCACACCAAAGTTTAACGACCTGGTCCTCGCCAAGCTGAAAAAAGTCGCTTTTAAGTTCGTCTGTTAAGTTCTCGGCCTTGAATTTATCGAATGTGGCGACGGCAAAGTACGGATCATTTTTGCCAAAGTATTCCCACTTATCTTTTTCTGTACTCATTTTGCCTGCCCGAAATATAATCTCTTGAGTAAAAAGTGAATAAAAACCAATCCAACTGCCGTGGTAGTTCCAACCTTGAACATATACGGCACGATGGATCCATAAAAGCTTTCATACGATATCGCCGTGAGGAGCATAAAATACATAACAGCGTGCCAAGTTACTACTTGTTGATCCTCAATTAACGCTCGATATATCGACCGCAGCAGAATGCCTAGCAGCAGCATTCCGATAAAAATCCCAGGGACGCCGTAGTTTCGCAGCAAATCCCCCATCGGCGTAATTGTGAATGAATTCTCGCTGTAATTGAAATAAAGATCACTGTAACGCCGCGGTTCCGATGCTACCGGCTTATCGGGCCAAATGACACGCGGTATCAGAAATGTCATCAAGTCTTTCTGAATATTGCTATCAAGACCATAGCCCTCCTCATATGGAGCGAGCTGTTCGTAATTTGAGACCACCACCGCTACGGAGCTAAGGCCGTCAAGCCGCTCGGCAATAGACGTCAAAGCAAGGTCGAATGACGATGTCGTATTGGATCGGCCAACTTGTTCAAAAGTGCTGAAGATATTTTCGGTGTACTGGCCAATGTCCTGTCGTTCCTCTGTTCCCTTTACCGAACGGAATGTCGAGCCATAGATCATTCCGCCAACCACGGCGAACATGAGGAGCGCACCTGCCCAGACTGCCTGTTTGAATTTGAATTCGCGACCGGAAAGAAGATATGCGAGCCCGATCGAAATGACTACTGTCAGCAACACGCCGCGGCTGCCCGAAAATAGGACGCGCGCGAGGGCAGTTGCAGCTAACATTCCGGCGAGCAGCGTAGTGCCGGTGGTATAGCGTCCGCGTTTGAAAATGACGAGCCACAGCATAAAGCTGGCTTCCATCCAAAAGAGAGTTGTAAGGAAGATAAGGCCGTCATAAGTCCCGATCTCCTGTGCCTTTTGAAACCCGAGAATACCGAGGGCAAATGCCAGTACGGTGTTGATAAGGCCGAGCCCTAACAGCACCAGCGCCGGCGTTACGTAAGCAGAAGGTTCATAATCCGTATGGGGCAGCCACCCATCGATCATTTCACCGATGCGGCGTCCGAATGGAAGAAAGTATCCAATGGACAAGCCCGCAAATCCGAGGGCGATCAGGACGATCGTAAACGGAAGATTATACTCGGCGTCTTGAATGTACGACAGAAAATAAGGCTGCGACCAACCGGAGGCAAGACTGATCCCGCCCACGACGAACGCCGGAAAGAAATAGGAAAAGGTCGCAAAAACCAGCGGGTTATACAGTGTGAATTTACCCTGGTGATACAGTACGATCGAAGGCAACAGGAGCACGATGGCAAGGAGGGCCAGCCATGGCAGTATAAAAAAATATGGAAACGATTCTTCGATGCCGCTGTTCCAAATGAGGAGGAACGCCCCGACGACGAACGGCACTGCCATGAGCAGCAGCGCCGGCGCGATGTTGGAATCGGGCCGTGTTGGGTTGGTCGGGGTGAGTA
>JAEZIT010000083.1 GCA_023436495.1 Acidobacteriota bacterium | reverse complement strand
GAGCGATCCTGATCATCATTCTCGGGTTCCTGTTCGTTACCGTTTCGTCGCGTCTGACGGGCGAGGTCGGTTCCTCGTCCAATCCGATATCGGGAATGACGGTGGCAACGCTGCTTTTTACATGTCTAGCGTTTCTGGCGCTTGGATGGACCGCCCCGGACCCGTATTTCGTGACGGCGCTGTCGATCGGCGGCATCGTCTGTATCGCAGCTTCGAATGGCGGTACGACGTCGCAGGACCTTAAGACCGGTTTCCTCGTAGGCGGAACGCCGCGGCGGCAGCAGATCGCGATCCTGGTCGGCGCTCTGGCGTCGGCGCTGGTTCTCGGGCCGCTGCTCCTCTATTTGAACACGGGTGGAACCTATTACCAGAAGGTCGACGCTTCGGCATTCCCGCCGGCGTTTTCGGTAACGGAGGACAAACTCTTCCGCGAACACGGACAGATAAAAATGGAGCAGGTGGCGACCGGCGATTTCGCTTCGGATCCGACGCGTTACGCCGTCTGGCAAAACACCGATCCGAAGAACGGCCAGATCGGAAAGTATCTCGTAGATTCGCACGGGACGCCGGTCTATCTGGTCGATCCGGCGATCAACGGTGTGATCAAGGAAGACGCGCACGGCAATAAGCTGACACGGTACGACGCGCCTAAGGCGACGCTGATGAGCTATATCATCAAGGGCGTGCTCGGACAGGACCTGCCATGGGGATTGGTGCTGATCGGCGCGATGATCGCCATAATGCTTGAGATCGTCGGTGTTCCATCGCTGGCGTTCGCCGTCGGGCTGTACCTGCCGCTCGCGACGTCAATGCCGATCTTCGTCGGCGGTATGGTCCGCAAGGTCGTAGATGTGTACCTGAAGAAAAAGCTGGCCGAAAGGGAACTTACCGAGGAGCAGATCATCGCCGAGACCGACAAGTCGCACGGCGTGCTGATGGCTTCGGGCTATATTGCCGGTGGAGCGATCGCGGGCATTTTGATCGCGATATTCGCCGTTGTGCCCTGGTTGAAATCGATCCAGGACAATTCTGCGAAATGGGCGGGCGAGAACAATCCGTTCTTCGGCGGCGACCAGGCATGGTGGCTCGGGGCCGTGCCGTTCATGATACTGGCGGTTATCCTCTATCTGGTTGGTCGCGAAAGGCTGATGAAATTCAACGGCAGTTCGGACCTAAAATAATCAGAAAAAAACTATTTACGTCAACGGAAAGACACGCTACAATGCCAAGGGCGTGTCTTTTCATTTTTACTTCCGGACACGGCTCCTTCATATAGACAATTTGTTCCTGCTTTAGATCTTACGGAGACAATCGATGCCGCGTTATTCGTCGAGTGCGACGTTTATTCTCGTAACTGCAATATTTTCAATACTTATAACTTCGGGCTGTACTGCCGCCGCGACACGCGCCGAGGCCGATCCGGCCGGTGCGGAAAAGGCCGTGGAAGCGGCGGTACCGGCTTCGGAAATGCCGTCGCGTAGGGCGACGATCACGATAACGCCTAATGGCCCGGCGGACACGGTCCGTGCGTTCTACCAACATTTGCGGGAAAACCGCATTCGCGAGGCGATCTTTTTGACGAACCTGCGGCCCGCGATCGAGGGGCTGACGGACACGGAGCTGAAGGAATTTCAGCTGGATTTTGCCGCCGTCGCGAAGCAAGTACCTTCGGACGTCGAGATAAACGGCGAGATCATCACCGGCGAAACGGCGACCGTGACGGCAAAACTGCCGGACGAGGACAACGAGAAGCTTCAGATACAGGAAGTGCGGCTGCGAAAGGACGGCGACGTCTGGGTGATCCTGACGGTCGACGAAGCCGCCGAAAAGCAGATCAGGAAAGAAGGCAAGAATTACTTCTACGCCCTGAAGATCGAAACGCATCAGGACGAAGCGCGGGAAATGCTCGATCGCGTGTCGAAGGCACAGATCGCGTTCGCGCTCCAGAACAACAATCTTTACGGCGATATGCAGGCACTGATCGCGGCTGAGCTATTGCCGGCGGACATCCAGACGAGCAGATCGACCGGTTATAACTACGCGGTTTCGTTGTCCGAAGACCGCAAAAGCTATTCGGTTTCAGCGACGCCGGCCGAATATGGAAAGACGGGAAGGCTATCGTTCCTTGTAAAGCTCGACGAAAAGATGCGGGCACGCCTGACGAGCGAAGACAACGGAGGCAAGGCGATGGGCAAATGACTGGAAGCTGCGGCCGATTGAACATTTTATATAGAACGGAGAAAAGATCCGCTGCTTGACCGACCCACCGTAACTAAACTCTCCAAAAGTGGTGACAAACGATGATACGAGAATTGGTTTCGAGATTTAGCAGATCAATAACTGAACGGCGCGCGTCCCCAAGACGCAAACATGCGGTCCCGATAAAAGTTAGCTTTGCGCCCGAAAAGAACTACGCTAACCTGACCGGCCCGAGTGACGAATCGTTCCTATCGGGCGAAACGGTCGACGTCAGCGAAACAGGGATCGGTTTCACGGTTGCCGTCGTCCGCATTAAGGAAAGATACCTTGTCGGGCAAGACCGCATCCTGAATGTCGAACTGGACGTTCACGGCAGAAAGGTCCGTATGCAGGTAAAGGGCGTCAGGTACGAAAAGGTCGGAATACACCTTTCGGCTGAAAAATATTTGATCGGCGCCGTGATCACGGACATTAGCGACGAAGATCGCCGGTCGTACGAATATCTTTTGAAACACGGCGGCAAATTCGCCGCCGCACCGGCGCCGGCCTTGGGCTTGGGCGTCGAATAGCCTGGAAAAGATCAAAATCAGAGAGCGTCGGAAGTTTATCCGGCGCTTTTTTGTTTTATTAGAGTCAATACGTAATAATTCCTGTATATGGCAAAGAAGGTAGGAATTGGGATCATAGGGACCGGTTTTGCGCGGACGGTGCAGATTCCGGGTTTCCTGGCGGCCGGGGCCGAGATCGTGTCGGTCGCGAGCGGCAGCATCGAAAACGCGCGTTCGACCGCCGAGGCCTTCGGCGTTGGGCATTCTACCGACGATTGGCGTGAGACCGTCTCGCATTCGGACGTAGATCTGGTCTGCATCACCACACCGCCGAAACTGCACAAGGAAATGACGTTATTCGCGGCAGAACAGGGGAAGCACATCCTCTGCGAAAAGCCAATGGCGATGAATGTCGCGGAAGCCGAAGATATGACTGCCGCGGCCGCAGAAAGGCCCATCCTGGCATTGATCGATCACGAATTGCGGTTTCAGGCCGGGCGGCAAGAGGCGTTCGGAATGCTGCGACGCGGCGATATCGGCAAGGTCAGGCATGCGCGGTATATGTTTCAAGCACCGCACCGCGGCGATCCGAACGTTCCTTGGAATTGGTGGTCGGACATCGAACAGGGCGGCGGAGCACTCGGGGCGATCAATTCGCACATTATCGATTCGTTCAATTGGTTCTTAGGAACCGAGGTATCGAGCGTATTCTGCCAGCTCCAGACGCAGATAAAACAGCGGCGCGATTCTTCCGGCAAAATGCGCGAGGTTACGACCGACGATCAGGCGAACATGCTGCTGCGGTTTGCGGCAAACGAGATCACTGACGATGCCACTGGGTTGGTTTCCGTCTCAATGACCGAAGGTCCGGGGTACGTGAACCGGATCGAATTTTTCGGGTCGGAAGGTTCGATCCGAGTCGAGCACCTTGGCGAGGTGTACGTCGCCAAACGCGGCGATAGCGATTGGACGCCTGTCGTAACAGACACCGGCACGGCGATCGACGGTGTCGCTGATACAGGATTTTCGAGAGGTTTTATGGCATTTGCTCCGAAGATCGTCGAAGCGATCCGATCGGGGCAGACAACGATCGAATATGCCGCGACATTCGCCGACGGATTGAAGGTTCAGCGTGTGCTCGATGCCGCACGCGAATCAAATGCCAGCGGCAGCGAAGTGAAATTGGCCGCAGAATAAATAAACCCGGCGGCGCAGTCGCGAAGGCCAACGCCGATCGCGATCGGTCGGCGCCGGCTTACAGGCTCGGGTGCCGATCACAGATCGAGCTTCTTGTTTTCCCCGCCGTCCAGCGGCTTGCCGGTGGCGATCGCCTTTGCGAAACCAAAGAGCTGAACAAGCGTCGATGAAGGCGAATCCCAATACTCGGCCTGATCGACCGAGATCTTTAGTAGGCACAAGGTGGGGTCGTCCAGCCCTTCAGGGAACCATGCCTTAAGGATCGGGCTCCAGAGCTCCTCCATCTTCGCCCGGTCGTATGACACATCGGCCGTACCCGAAACCGAAACGAAGACGTTATCTTCCGGTTTTGCATAGGCCACAGCAACGCGCGGATCTGCTCTGATCTCGTCGACCTTATGCGTTTTATCGCTTGTAAAAAACCAGAGGTCGCCGCTAAATTCGACTTGCTGGGTTGACATAGGCCTGCTCCGCAAATGACCGCTATCGATGGTCGTCAGCATGCAGAAATCGATTCCTTCCATTAATTCCCGCAGTTTTTCAATAGATTCGTTGCTCGTATCCGCCATTGGATCCTCCACATCCTAAATTGAGTCTGTCCGAAAATCAGACATTGACGGCCAAGATTGCAAATGCTATTCCGCGTGGCATTTTCGGTCTTTGCCAAATCAAGTTCCGGGGGAATGCCATACCGATCTATGACGTGTGGTCGTGTACGATCCGCCAGCCTTCCTTTAGCTTGCGGAAGATAAGTGTGAATTTTCCTTTCGGCTCATCCGAATCGCGTTTAAGTGCCCAACTTCCCAAGACAACGGCCGCGTCTTTGGAGATGACGTTTATTTCCAGATCGGAAAATGTCAACGTCCCCATTTTCGAACGCGTGTCGTAGCTTTTTTTATAACGGTCAAGCGTGGGCTGCCAGCCGTATGTGACATTCGGGCCGGAGACGAAAACGAGCTTTTCGGAATTCCAATAACCGCGCATGAAGCCTTCAATATCGCCGCGGTTCCAAGCGGCAGACTGATCGTTCATCACGGCGCGAATGTCGGATTCGATCGCCGAACGCTGCCTGTCGTTCTGTGCGGAAGCGACGGCGGCGAACACGAGAAGTAATAGCATCGGTGCGAATTTCATGCGCAAAGGTTACAACAGGAATTGCGGCCGCGCAAAACGAAAAAGCGACCGCGGGCTGTGGCCTGCGATCGCGTTTTCTTTAGGTATCAGGCGGTTATTTTTTTGCCGCTTCCGACGCCTGCTTCTGCCTGTCGGTCAGTTCCACGCCGAGTTTTTCCAGCGTGATCTGGTTCAGCGTTCCGGTGATCTTGATTCCGGCGGCTTCCTGAAATTTTCTGAGCCCTTCGCGGGTTGCCTCGTCGAGCTTTCCGGTCTGCTCACCTGCATATAGCGATCTCTCGCGCAGTATCTTTTGGGTCTCCGATATCTGTTCCTTGGTCGCGCGGAAGATGACGCGTTTGGGTTTCGCATCGGCGGAATCGTCACCCGATTTCGCGAACGAACTGTCGGTGACCGGGATCTGTTTCTGGCTGTCGGTCAATTCGATGCCGAGTTTCTCAAGCGTCGCTCGGTTCAGCGTGCCCGATTCGCGAAGCCCGTTATCCTTCTGGAAACTTTTGATGGCGGTGCGGGTCTCATCGTCCAGCTTGCCGGTCGCTGTGCCGGAATACAAGCCCCTTGCTTTCAGCGTTTTACGGGCCTCTTCGATCTGGGCCTTGGTCGGGCGAAAGACTTTTCTCTTTGGTTTTACGTCGGTCGAAGCGGATGATGCCGGAGCGGCAGGGGCAGCGGTCTGTGCAGCGGCTGCCGAACACACGAACAGCGAAACGAGTAATACGAATATTACCTTTTTCATTAGAATTCTCCTGTATAAAATTGATCTGGGATAATCAAGAGAGAAACGGGAGCAAGAGAGCTAAATTGCGATGGTCCGAAACTTCCGAGGTTTCGCTTCTCGATTACGGAAAGCAGTCTAAACCAGAATTGGACTATCGGCAAGTAACCGGCCCGGCCTATTTATAATCAACAAACAGAATTTTGTCCCGGTAGATCAGGGCAAACAATTTTTTCGCTAATTGTGGATCTGATTCGGAGAGAATTCGATATTGGCTGAGAGCGCCGGATTTGTTGCCGCCGGCCATTTCAGCGATTCCGAGGTTGAATCGGATCACCGGTTCGTTCGGAGCCAACTCGAGCGCTTTTTTGAAATAGTCGACGGCCTCCTCGTACTTCTTATTCCGATACCGTACGACCGCTAGGGAATTGTTAAGGCTTGCGTTATCGGGAAACACACCGATCGTCTGTTCCAGAAGCGGGCGGGCTTCCTTTATCTCGCCCGCATTTACTAGAGCAATTCCATAACGCATCTTGGATGCGTCGGTCAGCTGCCCCAAGGTCATGAGTTGCCGGTAACATTCGACGGCCGCTTGATCGAGTTTGAGTTGGAGGCTCAACTCACAGACCTGTGTCCGGGCCTTCTTGTTGGCCGGATCGAGTTCGACCGCGGTTTTGGCGGCCGCGATGGCATCGTCCGTTCGCCGAAGATGATCGTAAACGATGCTCAAGTTAAGATAAAATGCGCTCACCGACGCGTCGGCGGCAATAGCGTCGCGGAAGGCCTGGGCGGCCTCGGCGTACATTTTGCGTCCTGCGAACTCAGCGCCTTTTGCGTTTCGAAGTGTCGCCGTCTCTTTTAATGAGGCCGCAGCCGCGGGTAGTGAGGGCGCGTGTGTTGCGGTTTCGGGCTTGGGTATAGCTAATCTTTCCGGCGCGCTTGATCCGATTCGAAATCCTTGGCCTGCTGCGGCAGCGGCGGCAGCCAAAACGATCAACGTCAGAAATAGAGTCCGCGTGCGGATTGCATACAACATTTTATCCCCCCTTGCTCATACGGTTATCGCCCGGCGAAATATCGCCTTTATTATGTTCGACTTGAATACAAATCATTAATGAAGCAAGTTATGTTCCCTTGCAAAATGCGGCTACATTGGATAATTAGCTCTTGCTGAATGAATGTTCATTCAGTTATACTTTCTGAATTGAGACTCCACCAAAACTGGAACTATCAAGTGACCTTATGAACATTCAAAAAGCCGCTGTTTTAGGAGCCGGAACGATGGGAGCCGCGATCGCGGCGCATCTCGCAAACGCCGGCATTCCGACCTTGCTTCTGGACATTGCCCCTAATGAGACGCTTCCGGAAGAAGCCGCAAAAGGCCTGACGGCCGATTCGCCGCAGGTGAAAAACCGGATCGTGAACAATGCCGCCGCCGTGCTGCTGAAGGCGCGGCCGGCCCCGTATATGCTGCCGGAGAATCAAAAGCTGGTAACGCTCGGCAATTTTGCGGACGACATGGCGAAGATCGCGGATTGCGACCTTGTGGTAGAAGCGGTCGTGGAGAATCTTGAGATAAAGCATAAGGTCTTTGCCGAGGTGGAAAAATATCGAAAGCCTACGGCCGTGATCGCTTCGAACACGAGCGGGATCCCGATCCGGTCGATCGCGGAGCCATTTTCGGACAGCTTCAAGTCGCATTTCCTCGGCGTTCACTTTTTCAATCCGCCGCGCTATATGAAGCTGGTCGAGATTATCCCGACCGAGTGGACAGACGGCGAGATCGCTTGTTCGATCGCGGGATTTCTCGACCGAAGGCTCGGCAAAGGCGTCGTGTCGGCGAAAGACCGGCCGAACTTTATCGCCAACCGCATCGGAACGTTCGGAATGATGGCCACCGTCCATGAAATGCTCGAGATGGGTTTCACGCCTACCGAAGTCGATCAGATGACCGGAAAGGCGATCGGGCATGCGTCGTCGGCGACGTTTCGGACGTCGGACTTGGTAGGCCTGGACGTGCTCGTTCACGTCAACAAAAACCTTTATCCGGCGGTCCCGGACGATGAAGACAGAGAAGTGTTCAAGATACCGGCGTTGATCGAGACGATGCTGGAGAAAAAGCTCCTTGGAGACAAAACCAAGGGCGGGTTTTACAAGAAAACCAAGAACGCCGAAGGCAAGACGGAGATACTCGAGCTGGACCTGAACACGTTCGAATATAAACCGCAATCGAAATCGAAATTTCCGTCACTGGACGCGGCAAAGCAGGTCGATTCGATCCCGGGCCGCCTAAAACAGCTTGTCTGGGGAAAGGACAAGGTCGGCGGGTTCCTCTGGAAAACCATGTCCCGGACCGTCCGGTATGCGGCGAACCGCATACCTGAGATCGCCGATACGGTGGTCGAGATCGATAACGCGATCAAGTGGGGATTCGGCTGGGAGATCGGCGTTTTTGAGAGTTGGGACGCGATCGGCGTGCGGGAATCTGTCGAGCGGATGAAGGCCGAAGGCCAGCCGATTCCGGCGAATGTCCAGAAGATGCTCGATGCGGGCGCCGACTCGTTTTATAAGAACGACGCGGGCAGTCATTTCTATTACGACCTGGTCGCCGGTGAATACAAACCGATGCCGGAGCGGCCGGGCGTGATCGTACTTAAATCGGTGAAAGAACGCACCGGTGTGATCAAGTCGAACCCGGGCGCGTCGCTGATCGATCTTGGCGATGGTGTCGCCTGTCTCGAATTCCACTCGAAGATGAATTCGATCGGCAGCGACACGGTTCAGATGATGAATTTCGCCCTTGACGAGGTCGAGCGTAATTTCAAGGGCTTGGTCGTAGGAAACCAAGGTGGAAATTTTTCGGCGGGAGCCAACATCATGCTGCTGCTGCTCGCGGCGCAGGAAGAGGAATGGGACGACATCAATATGATGATCGCGGCGCTGCAGAAAGCGATAATGCGATTGCGGTATTCGCCCAAACCGGTCGTGACGGCGCCGTACGGGCTTGCCCTTGGCGGCGGCTGTGAAATAGCCATCCACGGCGACCGCGTGCGCGCGGCGGCGGAAACCTACATCGGATTGGTCGAGGTCGGCGTTGGCCTGATCCCGGCCGGCGGCGGGACCAAGGAAATGACGATGCGCGCGACCGATATGGCGAAGGCCGTGCCGGATGCCGATCCGCTGGCGTTCCTGAAAAAGACGTTTGAGATGATCGGAATGGGCAAGGTGGCAACATCGGCACAGGAGGCCCGTAGTTGGGGTTTCTTTAGAGACAAAGATTCGATCTCGATGAACGGCGACCGCCTTATCGCCGATGCCAAGCAGGAAGTGCTGAACCTGGACGCTTCCGGTTATGTGCAGCCGGTGCCGCGTACGGACATCCTCGCATTGGGCGAGTCGGCGCAGGCGGCGATGAAATTGGCGCTGCATATGATGAAGCGCGGCGCATACATATCGGATCATGACGAGCTGATCGGGCGAAAGCTCGCGAATATAATGAGCGGCGGGTCGCTGAACCACCAGACATACGTTTCGGAGCAATACCTGCTCGACCTCGAACGCGAAGCTTTCCTGTCGCTGTGCGGCGAACGGAAAACGCAGGAGCGGATCGCCGCAATGCTGAAAACCGGGAAACCGCTGAGGAATTGATTTCGTATTCGCTTGTTATGAGTAAAGATGTTGCGGCTATAACCGCAGAATTGGAGCAAATAGGCAGTGAAGCACGAGGGATGTTCGGTACTTTGACGCCGGAGCAGGTCAATTGGAAGCCGGCGCCGGAAAGTTGGAGCATCGGCCAGTGCCTCGACCACCTGATCAAATCGAACGAATTGTTTTTCGGCGACATGGACAAGATCGCCGCGGGCACCCGGCAGAACAGTTTTTGGGAGAATTGGTCGCCGTTTACCTCGTTTTTCGGCGGGCTGGTCATCAGTTCGCTGGAAAATGACGGCCGCAAGTCGAAAGCATCGGCAGTCGCGACGCCTCCGAGCGATGTTCCCGGCGATATCGTTGAACGATTTGTCGAGCATCAGGATAAGGTCGCCGACAAAGTTCGAGCGATCCAAGGCACGGACTGGAGCAAAGTGGTTTTAACTTCACCGTTTTTGCCGCTGATGACGTACAGCCTCGAAGACGGTTCCCGGATACTCACGGTACACGAACGCCGCCATCTGCGGCAGGCGAAACGGGTAATGGAGTCGGAAGGTTTTCCGCGGTAGCTCTTTGAAATTTTATGCCTGAGAGCCTTCAAAGCAGGATCGACCGCTGGAAATTCAATCTGTTTCCGGCGTTTTGTACATCGCGAAAAAGGCCAGATTAATAATGCAAATTAACGGAAGGGCGTTCATTTTCGATATGGACGGAACGCTGGTGGACAACATGCGTTATCACACCGAAGCGTGGCGGACCTTGATCGAAGAAAATGGATTCGAATTTAACGAACGGAAGTTTCTGGTTGAGACCGCGGGCCAGACGAATCGCGAGATCATACCGAGCGTCTTCGGCAAGCTTTCGAACGAGCGGCTGGATGAACTCGCGCGAAGGAAGGAGCAGCTTTACCGCGATGCCTATTTCCATCACCGAAAGCCTGTTGCCGGGTTGGTAGAGTTTCTCGAATCGGCGGCCGAACTAGGGATAAAGATGGCCGTGTCCACCGCGGCGTCGATGCCGAATCTGGAATTTATCCTTGACGGATTGGACCTTCGGCATTATTTCGGGGCGATAACGACCGCGGGCGATGTAAAGCGTGGCAAGCCCGATCCGGAGACCTTCTTGAGATCGGCCGCATCGCTGGGGGTGGAGCCTCGAAACTGCATAGTTTTCGAAGACGCATTTTTCGGCTTTGAAGCGGCAAGGCGTGCGGAAATGATCGCGATCGGGTTGACGACCGTAAATTCGGCGGAAGACATAATGAAGACGGGGTCGGTCGCGGAGGCCCATTCGGACTATACGACGATGCGGCCGGATGCGTTGATAACAAAGTATTTACCATTTTGATGACAGCCATGGAGCGGTGCAGTTGGGCTAAGAATGAATTGGCGATCGCTTATCACGACGAAGAATGGGGCGTGCCGCTTCATGACGACCGCGTGTTCTTTGAATTTCTGATACTCGAAGGAGCACAGGCCGGATTGAGCTGGGACACCATCCTGCGTAAACGTGAGAATTATCGGAAAGCGTTCGACAATTTCGACGTGCGGAAGGTCGCCGCGTACGACGATGCGAAATGCGCCGAACTGCTTCTTGACGAGGGAATAATCCGCAACCGCCTGAAGATCTCCTCGGCGATCGCGAACGCGAAGGCGTTCATCGCGGTGCAGGATGAGTTCGGTTCGTTCGACAGCTACATTTGGCGTTTTGTGGACGGGCGGCCGGTCAACAATGCACTGAGATCGTCGTCCGAGGTCCCGGCGAGAACGGAACTCTCGGACGCGGTGAGCAAGGACCTGAAAAAACGCGGGTTCAATTTCGTCGGTTCGACGATAATGTACGCCTTTTTGCAGGCGACGGGGATCGTGAACGACCACCTGACGAAGTGTTTCCGTTACCGCGAGCTGGAGTAAAAAAAAGTGCGTTCTGCGAGTGCGACAATGTGCTATCATTGCAACACCGGTCCTCGGACCGGCGGAGCAGATGTTTGACAATCGGACGCTTTGCCAAAGTTTTTGTAAAAAATGCGGAATTTGGCGAAAATGTGGCTGTAAATGATGCAGCAGAAGCACTTGGACGTTACCCCCCGGCGGGGGGCCACCGCGGGCGGAACGGGCCCGGAACGAAACGGAACGGCATCGGCCGCCCAGGGGAGAATGATGGAATATCCGGTAACTCCGGCAATTCGAGTTTTACGGGAGAAAAAGGCGGATTTCGTCCCGCACCTTTACGATTACGTCGAGAAGGGCGGCACCCGCGAATCGGCGCGGCAGTTGGGCGTCGATGAACACGCGGTAGTGAAAACACTGGTCTTTGAAACCAACGAAAAGAAGCCGCTGATCGTGCTGATGCACGGGGACCGCGAGGTTTCGGCAAAGGGTCTTGCGCGGCTGATCGGGGTGAAGTCGGTGGAACCGGCGACACCGGAAAGGGCATCTAAGTTAACAGGATACCTTGTCGGCGGTACATCACCCTTTGGAACGAAGATAGCGATGCCCGTTTATGTTGAGAAGAGCATCTTTTCGCTCGGCCGGATCTACATAAATGGCGGCAAGCGGGGATTTTTAGTAGAGATCGAGCCGAAAGTATTGACTGCGGTGCTTAACGTTACCGAAGTAGAGGTCGGGATAGGAGATTGAATGCTGATCGATGACTTTCTTCCCGAATTCGACTTTGTCGAAAGGCACGAAACGACGGTGCAAGCGTCGACGGCGGACATCCTTCGAGCCGTCAACGAGGTCGATTTCGCCGAATCGTGGCCTATATGGAGCTTGTTCCTGCTCCGCGGCCTGCCGACGGAAAAAATCACGCTCCGGAACATGCGTGAATCCCGGTTCGAGAAGCTGGCCGAAACACCGAACCGGGAACTGCTGCTCGGGATAGCAGGAAAATTCTGGAAGCCCAGCGGCGAAATGAGGAAGATCGACGGCGATTCTTTCAGGAGCTTCGACGAACCCGGATTCGCAAAGGCCGTGTGGAATTTCGCGGTCGAGGAAAACGACAGATCGGCAGTGCTGTCGACGGAAACGCGGGTCCAATGCCTGGATGCGGACAGCAGAAGAAGTTTCGGGATTTACTGGACGATAATTCGCCCCTTCAGCGGTCTGGTACGGATGGAGATGCTGAGGCTGATAAAGCAGCGGGCGGAGCAGCAAAGCCAACAGGAAAATCGAAGCGGTTAAAGGAGTTAGAGCCAGGGTTTACAACGAAATATATTAAGCTGAAAACGATCAGCGGCCGGGATCAGGACCTGCTTGATATAAAGAAGCTTAGAGAGGTAGTTGATGAAAGTTAATATGTCACCAGCGGCAGTTACGCAGCGGCTGAGAACGATGGACGATCTGTGGCGGCTGAGCGTGAAGCTGATGGGCTCAAGAAAAATAGCTGGTGATGAATCAAGTGCAAGCAGCCGAAAAAAGGATTCCCAGATGAAGGGCAATAGCGTAGATGAGCAATTTGGTTTGTCAGACGATGAACCATCGCTCAGCGGATGTAACACTGAGCGGAACGACTAAATATATGAAAGAAGCAGTTATCGTATCGGCCGTGCGGACGGCTGTGGGAAAGGCTCCGAAGGGGACGCTGCGGAATACGCGGCCGGATGATCTTGGGGCGTCGGCTATCAAGGAAGCGGTGAATCGCGTGCCCGGTTTGGACAAGAGCCAGATCGAGGACGTGATCATGGGCTGTGCTTTCCCCGAGGCGGAGCAGGGGATGAACGTTGCGAGGACTGCAATGATCGCGGCGGGGCTGCCGGTCGAGACTAGCGCGATGACGGTGAACCGGTATTGCTCGTCCGGGCTGCAGACGATCGCTCTGGCCGCCGATCGGATCGCAACCGGCGGGGCTGATGTTATAGTGGCGGGCGGGCTCGAGACGATGTCGATGATCCCGATGGGAGGTAACGTCGTGCGGCCGAATCCGGCGTTGGTCGATTCGTACCCCGACTACTACCTGAACATGGGCCTGACGGCGGAGAACCTCGCGAAAAAGTATGAGATCACCCGCGAGCAGGCGGATGAATTCTCGCTCGGGTCGCACCAGAAAGCTGCGGCGGCAATAAAGGCCGGAAGGTTCAAAGACGAGATCGTTCCGGTTAATGTTTACGTTGACGAACTCGACGAAAAAGGCCGCGTTCGCAGGAAAGAGATCGTTTTTGATACGGATGAGGGCGTTCGGTATGACGCTTCGATCGAAGGTCTCGCAATGCTGAAGCCGGCGTTCCACGCCCAGGGGACCGTGACGGCCGGCAACGCTTCGCAGATGTCCGACGGATCGGCTGCTTCGGTTGTTATGTCGGCGGAGAAGGCTGCGGAGCTCGGCGCGGTACCGATAGCGCGGCTTGTATCTTATGCGACAGCGGGCTGCCTGCCGGAGGAGATGGGAATCGGGCCGGTCTACGCGATTCCCAAGGCGCTGAAGATGGCCGGGCTGACGCTCGACCAGATCGAGTTGATCGAATTAAACGAAGCGTTCGCCGCACAAGGCCTGGCCGTAATGAAGCTGCTGGAAATGGACCCTTCGAAGGTGAATGTGAACGGCGGAGCCGTAGCGCTCGGCCATCCGCTCGGCTGCACGGGGGCAAAGCTTACGGCAACGCTGCTGCAGGAAATGAAACGCCGGAACGCGCGATACGGAATGGTAACGATGTGCGTCGGCGGCGGAATGGGCGCGGCCGGGATATTCGAACGACTGGACTAAAGGAACGGCGAAACTATGAAACCTGCATTGATGGTCATCGACATGCAAAAGGAGTACTACAAAGGCGAAACTCTTACGCAGATGGACCGAGCGGCCGAGTATATAAATTGGATTCTGCCGAAATTTGAGGCGAAAGGGCTGCCTGTGGTCTGGGTCCAGGACATCGATGAAGAGATCGGTGTCGTGCCCGGCACCGAGGGTTTTGAATTTATCGACTCCCTTAAGCCGAACGACGGAAGTTTCAGAATACACAAACGGTACGGGAATAGTTTCAATAAGACCGATTGCGACAAGATCCTGAAAGACGCGGGAGTGGATACCGTGGTGATGACCGGATACTGTGCCGAATTCTGCGTCCTTTCCACATATCGCGGTGCAAAGGACCTCGATTATTTTCCGGTCATTCTGAAGGACGGTATCGCCAGTTCGAAGGAATCGAATAAAGAATTCGTCGAGAATATCAGCGAGACGATCACCGCGGGCGTGCTGGCAAAGTTATTGGGCGAGATCTAAGCTTTGCAGGATAGAACCGGCCCGACATGTATTGGCGTTTTGAACGAATGTTTATAGTATCGGCAGAACAATTGCCCAACAGAGAGAGGTATAAGCCATGGACACACAAATGGAACGAGATTACATAAAAGGCGGAGCTTTCCTGATCGAGGACCGCTCGCCCGCGGAGACGTTTACGCCGGAGGATTTTACCGAAGAGCAGCGGATGATCGGCGAGACGACGCGAGAATTTGTTGACAACGAGGTGAGGCCGAACATCGAGGCGATGGAGAAGCATGATTGGGCAGTGTCCCGAGATCTGGTCGAAAAGCTCGGCGAGCTTGGCCTGCTCGGCGCGACGATCCCCGAAGAGGATGGCGGGCTAGGCCTGGATCAAACCACGGGCGCGATCATAGCGGAGCTGATGGGGCGTGCCGGCGGATTCGGTACGACATTCGGTGCGCAGACATCGATCGGGCTGCTTCCGATTCTTTACTTCGGTTCGGACGAAATGAAGAAAGAATGGATTCCGAAGATCGTTTCGGGTGAAGTGATAACCGCATACTGCCTGACCGAAAGCGGTTCGGGTTCGGATGCGTTGGGCGCAAAAACGAACGCGAAATTGAGTGATGACGGAACGACTTACACGCTGAACGGCGAAAAGATGTTCATAACGAACGGCAGTTTTGCGGATGTGTTCATCGTCTTCGCGAAGGTCGATGGTGAAAAGGAAAAATTCTCCGCATTCCTGGTCGAACGCAGCGAAAACTGTCGTCCGGGAGCCGAAGAGCACAAGATGGGCATCAAATCGTCTTCGACGACGCCGCTGATATTGTCTGACTGCAAGGTGCCGGCGACGAATATGATCGGAAATGTCGGCGACGGCGCAAAGATCGCGTTCAACATTTTGAACGTCGGCAGATTCAAGCTCGGCGCTTCGGTCACGGGCGGAGCAAAGCTTGCGATCCACGAATCGGTCCGCTATGCGAACGAACGGCAGCAGTTCAATAAGCCGATATCCTCGTTCGGCGCGATCAAACATAAGCTGGCCGAAATGGCGATCAGAACATGGGTCGCCGAATCGATCACGTACAGGACCGTCGGAATGATCGACGCTCTGATCGGCGACGGCGCAGATAATGCAAAGAAACTGCAATCGATCGAAGAATACGCCGTGGAATCTTCTATCAATAAGGTCGCGTGTTCAGAAGCGTTGGACTACGTAGTCGATGAGATGGTCCAGATCTATGGCGGCTACGGATATTCGGCGGATTATCCGGCGGAGAAGGCGTATCGTGATTCGCGTATCAACCGCATTTTCGAGGGCACGAACGAGATCAACCGAATGCTGATCCCCGGCCAATTGATGAAACGAGCGATGAAGGGAAAGCTCGGGCTGCTGCAGGCGGCAAAGGCACTTCAGGACGAGATACTGAATCCGCAGATGTCGTTCGACGAGGATACGGGCCTGCTCGCGACCGAGGCAAAGCTCTCCCAAAACGCAAAGAAGATCGCGCTGATGGTACTTGGGACGGCGGCTCAGAAGTACATGATGGGCCTGAGCGAACAGCAGGAAGTTCTCCTAAATTGCGCGGACATCATAATGGACGCGTATCAGATGGAGACAGCCGTGCTGCGGGCAAAGAAGATCGCCGAAACGAACGGCGAAACCGCCGCGGCCCGAGCGGTCGATATGGCCGGTGTTTTCTGCAACGACGCGATTCAGCGGGTTGAGATGAAGGCACGCAATACGATCGCTGCGATCGCAGAAGGCGACGAAGGCCGCACACTACTGGTCGCCTTAAAACGTTTCACCAAGAACAATTCTCCGATAAACACGATCGCCGCGCGTCAGAGGATCGCGGACGAGTTGATAGAGGCGAATACTTATTCGTTTTGATCGGCGAGATAAGTAGCTTTAGTAAGCCCGGACCTCATGTTCCGGGTTTATTACTTCGGAGTAGATCGCGGATTGGAGATCGATGAACAGCGAATACCGTGTAGAAAAATGGAAGGAACGGATCCCGCCTAATCCGGCGGTGATGCGGATGATCCTGACAACCGAAGACTTTCAGGTCTTTCATTGGCACGATGGTCCCGGAGCAGTTTACGGGATGCACAAGCATGACCGCGACCAGACGCACTGGGTGATATCGGGTGCGATAGAACTGACGATCGAACGCGTCGGGACTTTTGTTCTCGAAGCAGGCGACCGCGATCATATGCCGGCTGGTACATACCACTCGGCAAGGGTTGTCGGGGACGAACCGGTTCACTATTTGATCGGCGAAAGAATATGACATCCGTGCGATCGGGTTCTAAAACCGGCGTCCGCGCGTTAAAATAGAAACATGGGGCAAGAACGAACATTGGGTGAGCTTCGGGAGAGCGGATATATGCCGCGCCGGGTCAAGGACGAGATGCGCGGCAACCTGATCAGGAAGCTGCGTGCCGGCGAGCCTCTCTTTCCGGGTATTCTTGGTTATGACGAATCGGTCGTACCGCAGCTCGTAAATGCGATCCTCGCGAAGCATAATTTTATTTTGCTGGGGCTTCGCGGACAGGCTAAAAGCAGGATCATCAGGCAGTTGACGGAACTGCTCGACGAGGAAATTCCCATCATAGCGGGTTCGGAGATAAACGACGATCCGTTCGCTCCGCTGAGTGCTTTTGGGCGGCAGCAGGTTGAACTGCATGGCGATGAGACCAAGATCGATTGGGTGCATCGTGAGAACAGATTTGTCGAGAAGCTGGCTACACCGGATGTGACGATAGCGGACATTATCGGCGACGTCGATCCTATCAAGGCAGCAAAAGGCGGACATCTGCTGTCGGATGAATTGACGATCCATTTCGGCCTGCTGCCGCGAGCGAACCGCGGAGTCTTCGCGATCAACGAATTGCCGGACCTTGCGGGCAAGATACAGGTCGGCCTGTTCAATATCATGCAGGAAGGCGACGTGCAAATAAAAGGTTATCCGGTGCGGCTGCCATTGGACGTGCTGCTGGTATTTTCCGCCAATCCGGAAGATTACACAGCACGCGGAAAGATCATCACGCCGCTGAAAGACAGGATCGGGGCCGAGATACAAACGCATTATCCGCGCGACGTACAGTTGAGCTCAGCAATCACGCAGCAGGAAGCATGGACACAGCGCGGCGGGATCGACGGAAGTAAGGTCAGCATACCGGATTTTATTGCCGAGACGATCGAGCAGATCGCGTTCGAGGCACGTGATGACCAGCGAATAGACAAGCGGTCCGGCGTGTCTCAACGATTTTCGATCACCGCGCTTGAGGCGGCGGTATCGAACGCCGAGCGGCGTGCTTTGATCACGGGCGAAAGCGAAGTAGTGCCCAGAATATCCGATATCTATGCAGCGCTGCCGGCAATGACCGGGAAGATGGAACTCGAATACGAGGGCGAACAGATCGGTGCCGTTCGGCTCACTAAAGATCTGATAAAACGCGCCAGCGGCGTTATTTTCGAAGGATTTTTCCTCGGGATCGATTTTACGCCGGCGATCCGGTGGTTTGACGAAGGAAACAAACTGTTGATGTCCGATACGGCCTCTGCCGAAGAATGCGTCGGGCTGCTTGATAGCGTTCCGGACTTGATCCAGACGACACTCGTACCGCTTGAATTCGACCGCAGCGATTTGGCGAAGCTGGTCTCGGCCTGCGAATTCGTACTCGAAGGATTGTACGCGCAGAACAAGATCTCACGTAATGAAGAAGGCGGATACGAGGCCGCGACCAAAGCAAAACGCGATCGCCGCGGGATGATATACGAGGATTTCACGGACATCGAGGGTTACAATTGAACTGGGGGATATTCTCGGCGGTTATTGCAGCTAAAACCAAGGCCGTGACGTGTCTTTCGACATCGCCACGGCCCTTACTTCCCCCGTTCGTTGTGTTAGCTCCTTATCTGCGATAGTAAACGCGTTCGTACTTCTTGGTCTTCGGGTTGAGCTTGTAGGTGTAGAGAGCAGAACCGCCAGCGCCTACGGCTGCACCGATAAGGGCTCCCTTCTTGCCGCCGAGCAATCCGCCTACCAAGGCGCCTGCGCCGGTTCCGATACCGATATTAATGAGGTTGCGGTGCCTGTCATAGATATTACCGTCGTTACGCGAATAACGCGTATTGGTGCGGTAACGCCGCGTCTGGGCATCGGCCGAGGTTGCAAAGAACGGTATCATCACTGCCATCATGGCCATCATTAAAAAACTAGCAATATATTTTTTCATTTCGTGGGTCTCTCCTTTCAAATCTCGAAGGACAACTCCTTCTCTGCCCGTATATATAGCAACGGGTGTGCCAAAACAGTAATCGTCCAAACTATAAGGAGTTACAAGGATTTTCGTGTGTGTTGGAGGTCAGGCAGGATACGTTTTCGGTTGCGGATCGCCGAATTGGGTGAGCGGGCGGCGAGTGGTACGGGCCGCGGCGTCTGTTCGACGTCGCGGCCCGGGTTAGTGACACGAATACCTATCAATAGCGGCGCTTCGGGTTGAGTTTGTAGGTATAAAGCGCCCCTGCTCCGGCACCGCCGAGTAAACCGTATGCGACCCCACGGCGCCCACCGAGCAGACCGCCGATCAGAGCGCCGGCTCCGGTAGCGATCCCGATATTTATCAGGTTGCGATGCCGACGGTAGAATGACGGACGACGAGCGGTGTAGCTTCGTGTAGCGTAGTAAGGGGTCGATCGATATGTGCGTGCGGCCGTTGAGCGTTTTGTGCGGTGGCGCCGGCATCCGTTGTGAGCTTCAACGGACAGCGGCAATCCGACAGCGAACACCAGGAACATCAATGTGGTAACCAAAAACTTCTTCATATTCAGTTCTCCTTGCTTGTAAAAAGTTCGTTCTGAGGAGAGAAATGTGCTAAGTTTTTGGAGAGAGATAAATCTGTTCGGACCGAGAGAATATATTTAATATAGTCACTCGATTTTAAGATTTCAAGCATTTTTGCGATGAAGTTTATTCGCTATTCAAAATTCACGGGATTCGATATTTTTGGCGTTGACCTTGGCGGCCTGATGGAATCCTTGTCCAACCAGATCCTCGACTCAGGTTTCTCAGACGACTATTACTGGACACGCGAACGAAATGGGCCGGACAATTCGCTGGACGCGCTGCGGCAGGCGATCCTGGAGGCGCTGCTCGAGCAGGAAATATTGAGTGAGCGGGATGTCGAGCAGATGCTTGCCGACAATGACGGCAAGTTCAAAGGTTCGCTGCTCGAAGAGCTGATAAACAAGCTGATCGAAAGGCTGGTCGACGAAGGTTACCTGAACCTGAAAGAGGCTCCGCCCGAGGCGAACGAGCCGGGTGCGGGATTTGGCCGCGGTGAGGTGGGCGAACCGATGCCGCGGAATATCAAATTCGAGGTGACGGAAAAAGGCCTCGATTTTCTCGGTTACAAAACTCTCCAGAAACTGCTCGGGTCGCTTGGCCGCTCATCGATGGGCAGGCATGAAACGCACTATCTAGATACGGGCATCGAAGCGGCTTTGTCTTCGAAACAATACGAATTTGGCGACACGATCAACCTGGACGTCAATGCGACCCTGCTTTCGGCGATCAGCCGCGAAGGCCTCAAACTCCCGCTAAACCTGGAATACCGCGATCTGCACGTTCATCAACAGGATTACAGTTCGTCGTGCGCGACGGTCGTTATGCTTGATTGCTCGCATTCGATGATCCTGTACGGCGAGGACCGATTTACGCCGGCGAAAAAAGTGGCGCTCGCGTTGTCGCATTTGATCAGGACGCAGTATCCGGGCGATTCACTGAAGATAGTGCTGTTTCACGACGGTGCGGAGGAGCTGCCGCTGGCGAAGCTCGCGGTGACACAGGTCGGGCCTTATCATACGAATACGGCGGAAGGCCTGAAGCTTGCTCGCCGCATCCTGAACGCACAGCGCAAGGACATGCGGCAGATAGTAATGATCACGGACGGCAAACCGACCGCGGCTTTCATCGACCCGTCGAACGCGGCATATTTCAATTATCGCCGTTATTCCAGCAGGACGGCGGGCGATAAACGCCTGCTGTACAAAAATTCGATGGGGAACGATCCGTTCGTGATGGCGGAAACATTCAAAGAGGTACAGGCGTGCCGCAAATCCGGGATAATGATCAACACGTTCATGTTGGCGAGCGATCATTACCTTGTCGAATTTGTGAAGCGGATGTCGGCGATGACGAACGGCAAGGCTTATTTCGCAAATCCCAATAATCTGTCGCAGTTCGTGCTGATGGATTTCCTGAAACGGCGTACCAGCCGCGTCAGATAGCGCGGAAAGTATTCTCAATCGGCGCCGCGTGTGCTAAACTCTCGACCATAGACCGGTTAGCGACATCCGGCCTCATTATCCTGGAATAATTTAAAACAGCACATGCTTCGTCACGATATTTCGGACCGCGTCTGGTTCTTCGACCTGGAATGGGTTCCCGATGCCGAGGGCGCAAAACGCCTTTACGGCTTGGGGAGCGACGTTTCCGAGCTCGACGCCTTTGAAGTGCTTTGGAAAAAAGGCGGCGCGACGGAAGATGTCCAGCGTCCGTTCCTTAAATATTACGTTTCGCGTATCGTTTCGATCGCCTTTCTACAGCGGCGTGTCGTATATAGCGGGCCGGACAAGCAAATAAGCTTCTCGCTGCACGCGCTGCCGCGCGACCCGCATGAGGCGGCCGCGACCGACGAACGGCATGTCCTCGAAGAATTTCTGCACTACCTCGGGAAAATGAAGCCGCAGCTCGTCGGATTCAATTCTTCGGAATCGGACGTTCAGGTGCTTATACAAAGGGCAATGATAAACGAGGTCTCGGCGCCGGAATTTTGCGCGCGGCCGGCAAACCGCTGGGACACGAACGATTATTTTCAGCGTTGGGACAACGAATGGCACCTCGACCTGCTGAAAAAATTCTCGAACGGCAAAATGGCGCCGAAGCTGGACGATTTTGCGAAGCTGTGCGGATTTCCGGGAAAGCTCGATACGGACGGGGCACAGGTCCCCGACCTGTGGCTTTCCGGCGATCTGGTGAAGATCGTTGAGTATAATCAGATCGATACGTTGAATACCTATTTGCTCTGGCTTCGATTCGTTTATTTTTGCGGAAAGATCGGCGAGGAGGAATACGCCGAGGACATCGAAGCGTTTCGGAATTTCCTCGAAACGGAATCGCAGAAGCCGTGCAAGGCGTTTCTTTCGGAGTTTATCGACAGGTGGCCGGCTTAAGTACGGCCCGGAAATAATAGTAATGCTCTTTCGCGATCTGCTTAATCAGGCTCTTCATGATAAACGCAGCGAGTTCGGCTTGTATTTCGAACGCAGCGCGGCCGAAAGGGAATATTATCTGACGACGCTGAATTCGATCGCAGCGGCGCCGCTCGCCGATGTGCTCGGCACATTGGCGGACGCTGACAATTGCGGCGGCGTCCCTTCGGAGGAGATAGAGCGGCACGGTTCATTGGTCTTTGAATTTGAGTACGATTGGCAAAACCACGAACAGGCGCGCGAATGGGCGGCAGATGTATTGGCCGGCCGAACGACGTTTGCCGCGGATGGCAGCCAGATCTTTGCGGGACGCGAAACGACGCTGCCGGTCGCCGCTATTCAAGTCGGGTGGTTCGAGAATCCGCACGATGCGTCAAAGCCGTATGAAAAGAACGCAAGGTTCGAAGTGCTGTCGCCGGAAGACCTGATCGCGGGCGATGACGAACCGCTGAACCCGGAGACGCGGGTCGGCGAACGGCGGTTTCACGCCGAAGTCAGGAGGGCGGCGGAATTTCTGTCGAAGGCGAAGGGTTGGCGTGAGCGCGGCGAACGTATGCCGCTGGCATTTTTCGACGGGACGCTTCTGGTTTCGTTCGCATTGCCGCGAACGTCGATCCAGGAGAGTTTTATTCAGGCGATGGTCAACCTTGTTCGGCATTCGCGCGAATGCGAGGTGCCGATCGTCGGTTATGTCGACCGAAGCTTTGCCCGGGACCTGCTTTCGCTGGCCGAAACGTATTCGCCGGCCGGTAAACCCGAGCAAAAAAATCTGTTCGATGCGTCGGTTCTGCAGAGCGCAATAGTATCATGGGGCGGACGGACAGGATTTTTTTATTCGAGACGCAAAGGGCTCGGCGCTTTTGAGGACAGTTCGACCGGAAGGCCAACTGTCGGTTTCGTCTATCTTCGGACCACGGCGAATTCGGTCCCGGTGCGATTGGATGTTCCGGCGTGGATATTCGAAGCGGGACTTCTTGATGAAATTGTTGACGTAGTGCGTGCGGAATGTGTGATCGGGGTCGGTTACCCATACGCGCTAGAGACGGCGGACCAGACGGCGGTCATTTCGACCCGCGACCGCGAGGTTTTTGTCAGGGCTTTACAAGATTTCGCAAATCGTGAAAAACTTGAGTTTAACATTTCGCGTAAGAATGAAAGTAAGGGCAGAAGGCGATAATGCGGAAAGACCGTAAAAAAGCGACGGATCAGATCACGGAACAACGTTCTGTCGCAATGTGCCCGGCCTGCGGAAGCACATCGGCACGCGAAGACGCCAATTATTGCCTTGTTTGCGGGAAGTTGTTGGACGAGGATTACCAGCCGCTGGATTCGATCCGTTCGTCGTACAGGCTTCAGCGGCAGGGGCTTCAATCGAGTTTGAACGCAATGCCTGCCGAACCGCGTCTGTTCGAGGAAAACCGCAACACCGTTTCCGAGACGGCCTGGGCGTGCGTTGTTTATTCGATGGTGCCGTACCTGGGCATACTGTTCATTCCGTTCGCATTCGCAACCGGCGGCTGGGGTTATTACATCGCCGTCAGGCAGCCGTATCTCGGCGGCAGACGATTGTCCGCGGTATCGGTCGGGGTCAGTATCCTTGTCCTTATCGTGCAGATCGTGCTGTGGTGGCTGCTGTATATCATTCCCGAACTCGGGCTCCCGCTGTGATCATGAAGATAGCAAAGATCGTAAGTTCAATGTCCCATATCGATTACACCGCGCGCGTGATCGACGAGCTCGACGCAAACGAAGCGCCGAAGCCCGCGGACCACGGATTCGGGCAATTTGTCGGGATACCGATGGGGCAGGAGACGGCGATAGGTATCATTTACGATTCTAAGCTGATCAATCCGGAATATTCCGGATTTGGGCCGCGGCTGAGCCCGCGCCCGGCGCTCGGCAGTTTCAGCCCGGATTATTTGAACGAACAGGGAATTCTGATAGGCATTTTGCTGCTCGGGGTCGTCGGCGAAGACGGGAAGGCCGTTCACGGCGTGCCGCGCGGCGTCGTGCCGGCGGGCCAGGAAGTTTTCGCCCTCGACACTGCCGGTGTCCGGCGCTTTCATTCGGGAAAGGCCGCCGGAATTCAGATACATTATTTTTCACAGATCGTAGCGAACGCCGGAACATTTGCGGTGCCGCTGCTGGAATCGATCATCGGACAATTGATGCCGGAATGCGGGCCGGACGATGTACAGCGGCTTGAGGTCCTGCGGCAGAGCCTGGCGTGGCAGCGGGCATTCGGAGGAATGAGGCTTTAGTGCCGTCGAAATGAAATTAGGAAGGATATATCACGAACACTGTATCGACACGATGAAGCGGATGCCGGACGATGTTCTGGACCTGACGATCACGAGTCCGCCATACGACGATCTTCGCGAATACAACGGGTATCATTTTCCCGCGGAAGAGATCGCCGCGATGCTGTACAAGAAGACGAAGCCGGGCGGTGTCGTGGTTTGGGTGGTCGGCGACCGGACGGTCAACGGAAGCGAGACGCTGACGAGTTTTCGGCATGCGCTGACGTTTGAAAGCTGCGGTTTTCGCGTGCACGATACGATGATATACGCCAAGAACAACCCCATTCCCAGCGATTGCGGGAAACGATACAGGCAGTGTTTCGAGTATATGTTCGCGTTCAGCAAAGGCCAGCCGGCGACGTTCAACCCGATAATGCAGCCGATCAAGCAGGAAAAGGCATTCAAATCATTTCGCATCACGAAGGTCGGGCGAAACGACCTGAACCATGACCACGTAGCTCCGAAAGAGCGTAAGGTCAATAATATCTTCTTTTACAACGTCGGCACCTCGTCGTCTAAGGACAAGATCGCGTTCGAACACCCGGCGATCTTCCCCGAACAGCTCGTCAGCGATCAGATCATGACGTGGACGAACGCAGGCGATATCGTTTACGACTGTTTCATGGGCAGCGGCACGACCGCAAAGGTCGCTCACCTCACGGGGCGGCGGTGGATCGGGTCGGAAATTTCTTCGGAATATGTAAAGATCGCCGAACAACGGCTCCGGAATTACGTCAATCCGACAGAAATTGCCGCGGCGGAATGACAACGAATTAAGGAGTTGGTGCGTCTATAATTGCGTAAAGTCCTAATTTGATCGTTCACGGTGAAAATATGAAAGAGATAATCTTGATTCTCACGGCCGTAATGAGCCTCGCCTCCACTCAATTCGCCCAGGTCCGGCCGGTAGGAAGATCCGATGCCCCGGCCGCCAAATCGGTGCCTACAGCCGCTTCGTTCGCAGCGAAATACGAAGGCGGAATGTTCGGCTATAACGAAAAGGAACAGGGAACGCTGAAATTCGACGACGAGAATAAGCGTCTTGTTTTCTACAACAAGGAAGGAAAGGAGCACCTGTCGATCCCTTACGATGCCCTAGTGGCGATCTATCCGCAATCGCGTTCGGTGCGGTCGACGACCGGGACCGTGATAAGTGTAGTTCCTCTGCCGGGAGCGGGACTCGCGGGGCTGATGCGCGAGAAGCGCCGGTACATGGTCCTGCAGTTTCGGGACGCGGATACAGACATCCGCGGCGTCGCCAATTTCAAACTGAAAAGCAAAGACCTGCTTGAATCTGCGATCCGGACACTCGGCGAAAAGGCAAGATTGCAGCAGCGCGGCGACGCTTATTACAGGCCAAAAGCCGCCGGTGACGAGATCTAGCCTCAGTTCAGATCGCCAAAACGGTGCTGTAGAATGGCCGCGATAACGATCGCCGCCGTCTCGGCCCGCAAGATTCGGCCGCCTATCGTTACGGCCGGAATGTTCTGATTCGCGATAAGGGCGAGTTCGGCGTCGTCCCAGCCGCCCTCAGGGCCGATAACGGCCGTGAATTCGCTTGTCACGTCGAGAGCCTCCAGCTTTCCGCCGTCCCGCTCCGAAAAAACCGCGAGGTTCGTCGATCCGGCACTTTCAAGAAACGTTTCAATGTCCATCGGATGATCGATGACCATCATAGTGGCGCGGCCGCTCTGTTTTGCGGCCTCAAGCGCGATCTTGCGCCAGCGGCCGAGCTTTTTCTCGGCATCCTTTGGCCGAACGTCGCTTCGGAGCGTGATCAGCGGAACCAGCCTTTTGACGCCGAGCTCGACAAGCTTTTGAACGACCAGGTCAAATTTTTCACCTTTGAGAATGGCAGCGGCGATCGTTAGGTCGAGGCCCGACTCCGGCGACGCCGGTTCGGCCAGTTGAACAATATCAAGCGTGGCTGAGCGCTTTCCTATTTCACGGATCGAGCAGAGAAATTCGCGGCCTGCTCCGTCAAATACGTGGACTTTGGCGCCTTCGCGAAGCCGCAGCACATTTCGGAGATGGCGCGTCTGCTCCTCGTCCAGGTTGACACCGCCGTCTCGAAAGCTGTCTTCAGGTGCGTAAAATCTTCTCATTGTGCGTCCTGATCGCCGAACTGTTCGGTAAACCCGGGCGATCTTTTTCGGAGTTTGATCCAACTTTCAAAAACTTCCGGGGATTGCAGCCAAATGGTCAGCCATTCCGCGATCTCGGCGCTTTCGGCGCGGAGCTTCGGATCGGCCCTCTTGCCGGCCGCGGCTTTTCGAAGCGTTTCCTTTCCGCGGAGCGCAGTTTCGCGCAGCAGCCGGAGCCCTTCCTTGTCGCCGTCGGACGTAAATTTCCGGCGAAGATTTTCCAGGTCGCGTATCGTTTTGAGTGCGGCCTTCAGGCTCGTGAACTGCAGCACGTTTCGAAACGCGGCATCGTAAGATGGTTCGGAATTCCGCTCGACGTAGAGACGCATTATTTCCGAATGGCGAAGTTGGGCTCCTTCATCGGCCAGCAGGCGAGCGATCTTCATAGGCGAATCGACGGCCTGGTTGCCGAAGCGTGCGCGGACGGCGTCTTCGATTGCTACGATCTCGGCGGCTCCGACACTTTCGCAGTCGAGCAGCTCCCATGTTTCGATGATCAGATCGGACTTGTTACGGGCGTTTGACACGATTAGGATCCGGAAGAGTTGATAGCGGCAATAAGCTCCGTTGAGGAATGGTCTTTCGGGTCGCCCACGATCGCAACCCGGCCGCCGTATTCTCTGACGATCTCACGTTCTGGGACGCTATCCACGGTATAGTCGGTGCCCTTTGCATGGAAATCGGGGCGAATTGCCCGGATAAGCTCTTCGACCGTGGGTTCATCGAACACAGTTACGAAATCAACAAATCTGAGAGCGGCTATTATCTCGGCACGTTCTGAAGCGGTAATATACGGCCGGCCGGGGCCTTTAAGTCCGCGCACCTGTTCGTCGGAATTGATCGCAACGATCAGCGTGCCGCCAAGTTGTTTTGCGCCCGCCAGATATCGAATATGCCCGGCGTGGATCAGATCGAAACAGCCGTTCGCGAGAATTACAGACGAGCCGCGTTCGCGGGCCGCTGCAGCGGCTGCGGCAACGGCCGTACGGTCAAGAATGGGAGCTGATCTTTGTTCCATGCTATGCGGTTAGCTGCTGTTCGGCGACGCCCGAAACAAGATCGTTAATAGACGCGGCCAGTTCGGCCCTGGTAACGCTGGCAGTGCCTTTTTTCATTACGACCACGCTGCCGGCGTGATTGGCGATGCGGGCCGCGGCCTCGGAACTGAGCCCGGAAGCAAGCCCCAGCGAATAAACGGCGATCACGGTGTCGCCTGCCCCGGTGACATCGACCGGTTCATCAGATCCGACGGCCGGGATCTCGATCGGCGCGCGTCCGGCCTCAACAAGCGTCATCCCTTTATTCCCGCGCGTAACGATCAGGGATTCGTAGCCGAGGTCTTCGCGAAGGCGTTCGCAATCGGCCGATGAAAAATCCTTGCCCAGGATCTGCTCTACCTCTTCCTGGTTGGGCGTTGCGCTGGTGGCACCGCGGAACTGGCCTAACCGGAAACGCGAATCCACGATCAGCGGAATTCCGCGGGCGTGAGCTATGGCCTTTGCCGCGGCAAAGATCTCGGCGGTCGCGACCCCATAATTATAATCCGACACAATGATCGCATCGGCTTCTGGGCCCGCGGCGGCAAGGTTAGCGGCCAGTTGATCAAGATCAGCCGCGCCGATCGATCCCTGATTCTCGTAATCGATCCGAATAACCTGCTGTCGAGCGGCGTAATGCTGCCCGGCAAGAACGCGGACCTTTGTCGTAGTTTTGAATCCTTCTGCAGCGATAATATATTGACAATCGACGCCCGATCCTTCGAGCTTTCGCAGCAGTTCGGTGCCGTTCTCGTCCCTGCCGGTCACGCCTATCAGGATCGGCGCAGCCCCGAGCGACGCGGCGTTCACAGCGGTGTTTGCGGCCGAGCCGGGAAGCGTGTCCGTTTGGTCGTGACGAAGAATAAAGACGGGTGCTTCGCGGGAAACACGGGCGATCGTGCCGTGCAGGTATTGGTCGGCAACGAGGTCGCCGACGATCAGCAGCCGCTGGCGCGGAAACATATCTGAGATCGTTGATAAGGGATCGGTCATCGGATCGCTAGAAGAGATTATTGCAGATAACGCGGATAAACAAAAAGGCCGGCCACCCGCGGGCAAACCGGCCTTTACATAAATTAACCCTGCGGGTATTCGTTAGTGGGTATCGTAGCCAGCGACCGGGAAATCGTTCGGTGCTCCCCACTGAGCGATCATATAGCCGCCGTCCGAGCTTTTCAGCACATAGAACACGCCGGTGGTATCCCGCCATATCGCTACGTCGGTCTTGCCGTCGCCGTCGTAGTCGTTTTGAACGTTCAGGTCGGAGCCGGTTGCCCCGAATCCGTATGCCGAAACGCCGCCGTCGGAACTGCGGAGGATGTACCAGATAAGCTGCGAACCCATGGTCGTGCCTTCGCGAACGACCGCAATATCTGTTTTACCGTCGCCGTCATAGTCGCCGGGAGCGATCAGGTCCGTGCCGAATCCGAAGGTAATGATGGAAACACTATTGTCAGCGCTCTTCTGAATGTAGAATGTTGCAGCACCCGTCGGGCTTGCCGAGGGACGCTGGACCGCGAAATCGAATTTACCGTCTCCGTCGTAGTCGCCAGGAGCAGTGAAGTCGGTTGCCGCGCCGAACTGGACAGCGGCAAACGCACCGTCAGAGCTGCGCAGGATGTACCAGATCATTACGCCATTGGTGCGGCGGACCACTGCAAGGTCGGTCTTTCCGTCGCCGTCATAATCGCGTGCTACCGGTTCATCGCCCGTAATGCCGAAAAGAAAGGCCGAGAAAGTATTGGTAGCGCTGTTCAAGCGGTACCACACACCGGTCGTATCGCGGAAAACCGAGATATCGCTCTTACCGTCGCCGTCGTAATCGCCGGGCGTCATGAAATCTTCATTCGGAATTCCGAATGTTTGGTAGATGGCGCCCGAATCGCTGCTCTTTTGGATATACCAGATCGAATTTGAGGGACGAAAGATCGAAAGATCTGCCTTTCCGTCACCGTCATAATCGAGGGCTTTTCTAAGGCTTATCTGCGCAAACGCAGGAACCGAAAGAATAAATGCGAACACCGCGAAGGCGGCAATTTTACGCGCCGCGGTCAGAGATTGTCTCATCGTTAACTTCCTTTTCTAAATTACCCGAAGGTTTGGGCCTAAAAGTACAAGAACGTAAAATATACTACTTTCCGGCAAATCAATGCAACAAAATCAACCAGAAAATTTCCCGCATCAGGAGCGCCTAAAGTTCTGTGGAATCACGTCTAAGATGCATCCCGATTCAAAAAAGTTTGAATACCCGCAAAATTTCATCAATTTGGCCGAAATTCCTGTTTGATCGTAAGTGTTTGTCCGCCAAATGTAACCACCCCGGTCCGCGAGACAGACGGTGAAACAGTTACGTAAAACGCCAGTTTCGTATTGCCGCTTACGGGCGAGGGGTCGATAACGCGGATCCAGTTTTGGTCGGACCGCGCCTCGTAATCACAGTAATTCGGTGCCGAAAGATTCACGCTGAATTGGCCGCCCTTCCGGGGAACCGTCAAAACGCCGGTTTGCGGAATGATCGTACAGATGACCTGATTAGCCACAGCGGCCGACGCGTTCAGCCGGCCTCCCGACCGAACAACGCCCGACCAGGCCGTCAATTTGTCCGCCGAACTCAGTATTGTTGCTTTTAAGGACATTGCGGACAATGACGGGTTCAATGAACTCAGCAGCGCCGCGGCGCCGGCTACGTGCGGCGATGCCATTGAGGTCCCGGTCATGGAACCGTATCCGGACATCGTCGTGCTAAAGATCCCTGTTCCGGGTGCGGCAATATCCACGCCTGCCAAACCGAAGTTCGACCCGGGATTCCTTGAATCCGACTGGTTCGAATTTGCTACCGACAATATTGAAGGGCTGTCATAGCTTGCGGGATAGAACGGCGCGGCGTCGATATTGCGGCCGTTGTTGCCGGCGGCGAAGACATTGAGCACACCTGCATTCCCAAGTGCGTCGATCGCATCCTTTGTAGCCTGATCATATCCGCAAGCCTCGTCACACCCACCATAACTATTATTCGTGACGCGCACGTTCACGCCTCGTTCGCGCATAAGGCGGACGTAATTATAGGCGTTGATCAGCATCGCGGAGGTCGTGCCGGAACCGGAACTGTTATAAATCTTGATCGCCATCAGGCGGACGTTCCAATTAACGCCGACCACTCCGATACCGTTGTTGCCGACCGCACCGATAGTGCCCGCGACGTGCGTTCCGTGGCCGTGCTGGTCATTCGGGTCGGGGTCGTCAAAGAAAAAATCGTAGCCGTAATAATCGTCGACAAAACCGTTTCCATCGTCATCGAGCCCGTTATTCGGGATCTCGCCGGGGTTCGTCCACATATTCGCGGCAAGGTCTTCATGCGTGTATTTGATACCGGTGTCGATGACGGCGACGACGGTGTTCGAA
This sequence comes from Acidobacteriota bacterium, assembly GCA_023436495.1. GTDB lineage: Bacteria > Acidobacteriota > Blastocatellia > Pyrinomonadales > Pyrinomonadaceae > OLB17. Next base: position 10,820 of record JAEZIT010000083.1, on the reverse strand, counting down.
TTTCCCGTGATAACGTCCCATGCCGCCGGGGCGGATATTTTTGTCAGGCCGTAAAGTCCGGTGTTCGGAAAATGCGGATCGTTCGGCGTCGCCAACAGGCTGTAATAAAAATTGGGCTGTGCGGCTTCGACCTCTTTGAGCCGTCCGAACCGCTCCATTGCCTTGTCGATCGACATTCCGGCCGGCAGCTTTACACGGGTCCAGCCGATCGCCTGAAAGTCCTCAACGGCTGCCGCACCGGCCTTCTCGACGATGTTCGAGCGAAGAGCGGCGGTTGTCGCGCGGTCTTTGAATTTTACGAGGATCTCATCCTTCACAAATTTCTCCGGACGCGCCTGTGCCGCGGCGGAAATAGCAAATACGGCGATCATTGTAAGGCTGGATAGGAGCTTCATAGTTCGAAACCGCATGCGTCCGTAGACACGGTGCGCCGTTCGGACAATAAAAGACACGGAATTATAGGACTTTTCTAGAAAAGTTTACAGTAATTTTCGTGAGGATAGGAAATTAGGATGAGTAAATGGGGCGGCTAGAGGGAATCGAACCCTCGACATCCAGAACCACAATCTGGCGTTCTAACCGCTGAACTATAGCCGCCATAAACTTTTAAATTTTGTAACGCCCCCGGCACGACTCGAACGTGCGACCCACAGCTTAGAAGGCTGTTGCTCTATCCACTGAGCTACGGGAGCATATCAAAAAGCAAACTTAAATACTAGCGATAACGGCCGGTCGAGTCAACCCGATCTGCTTGCGAACCAGCCCATACCTTTCATTCACCGAAGCCTCCACCGCATAAGCCGTAAAATATCAGCGCAGCGATCATGACGATGCCTCCGAAGGCCATCGGCGCCGCGTTGATCGCCACCATCCAGTAAGCTTCCTTCTTGAAAGTAAAGTTAAGCAGCTTCATGCTTTTCTTTAACGATGGCGGCGGTCATTTGTTCGAAAACTTCGGATAGGTCGAGGTCGCTGGTGTCGATGACGATCGCGTCGTCGGCGATCGTAAGCGGCGAATCCTGCCGCGAGACGTCGCGTTCGTCACGCTGGTTTATTTCGGCAAGGGTTTGTTCGTAGGTGGTCTCGCGGCCGCGGGCCTTGTCCTCTTCGTAGCGCCGGCGGGCCCGAGCTTCGGGTTTCGCGGTCAGGAAAAACTTGAAGTCGGCGTTCGGAAAAACGACCGTGCCGATATCACGTCCTTCGAGAACGCATCCATTCCGATCATTCAGCCCGATCTGCCGTTGATGATCGACCATCACCCGTCGCACCTGCGATACCGTCGATACCATCGATGCGGCCTGTGCCACATCCTGGGTCCTGATCTCACCGGTGACATCGTCGCCGTCAAGATAGATCTTTTGGTCGTCCGGTTCGCCCACGATCTCAATATTTGCCGCCGCGGCGATCTCCGTTATCGTTTCGCGGTCTTCCCAGATCACACTCCGGCGCATGGCCGCGAGGGCGACCGCGCGGTACATTGCGCCCGTATCGAGGTAAAGCAGCCCGAATTTTCGCGCCAGCATTTTACCGAGTGTAGATTTGCCGGCTCCGGACGGTCCGTCAATTGCGATTATCATCGGCTTTATTTTACCGAAAAATACGAACTTGTCAGCCGCCGCATACATAAAACAGCGCAAAGAAGCCTGTGCCGAAAAATTTCGGACACAGGCACGAATTCGGAGGGCTAAACTATTTCTTGAACACCGCGACCGCGCGGTCCGGATAATCGGTGATGATCCCGTCAAGATCGAACTGCTTCATGCGTTCGAGGTCGGCGATCTCGTTGACCGTCCAGGGCACGATCTTGAGGCCGTTCGCATGGCAATAGTCGACCAAAACTTTGTCCACCAATGAGAAGTGCGGGCTATAGGTATCGGGCTTGAACCCGAGTTTCTCAAGGTTCTTCTCTATTCCGTCCTTGTTCGAAACGAGCAACGCCAGCGGCATCGCCTGAGGCATTTTCTTGAGTTCCTGCAGCGGGCGAACATCGAACGATTGAATGATCACGCGGTCTTTCAGCCCGTAGGCCATAACTTCGCTGTAGACCAGGGCGGCGAACGCGGACGGCACCGGATTGAATGTGCCATCCCATTCAGGATTCGACTTGATCTCGATGTTATAACGGACAGGAGCCAGGCGTTTGTTCTTCGTGTACGATTCGACCGCCTTAAAAACGTCTTTCAGGAGCGGCTTGTGGGCCTTCATTTTTACCTGATCGGGAAAGCCCTTATTGCCGATGCTGCCGACGTCGAATTTCTTGACGTCCGAATAATTCATCCTGAAGATATTGAAGTCCCTCTCCTTTTCGTGCGGAATAGGGTTTCCCGCACGGTCGAGCGATATAACGGACGAAAACCAGACTTCGTGCGAGACGACGAGCTTATTGTCTTTGCTGACGACCAGATCGAGCTCGATGGTATCGGCTCCCTGTTCAATGGCTTTGATGAACGAGGAACGGTGTTTTCGGGCACCCAGCCGCGAGAACCGCGGTGGCCTTCGATGCTGAAGTGTTTTCGGCTTTGCGAAAATGCCGGCGCTGCGGCTAAAAATATCAATAACAAAATAGCGATTCTTTTCATTTCAAACCTCAGGGATGGCGGCAGCAGGTTTACCGCCGCCATCGTTAATCTATAACATCAGAACGAGAATTTCAGAGCGAGCTGGATCTGCCGGGCCGGAAAAGCACTCGTAATATTTCCGAAGCCGGCGCCGCCGACGGTCGCGTTCGGTGCGGCAAAGTTCGTGCGGTTGAACAGGTTGAAGAATTCAGCCCGGAGATCAAGCCGCGTGTTTTCGTTTATGGGCAGCCGGAACTGCTTGTGAAGGCCGAAGTCGAAATTGAAGTAATTCGGGCTTCGGGCGATGTTTCTTCCGGCATTGCCGAACGGAGACCAGGGATCCGGTATCGAGAAACAGCTTGCATTGAAATAACCGCGTGTCGGATCGGGGCGTTCCTCGCGATTGATGGGATCGGCACAGTTAATATTCGGCCTGACGGCGATTCCGCCTAGGAATGACGGGAGATTGGCCGTGATCTGCTGGGCCCCGGTCAGCGAATAGCGGAAATTGATCGGGGCGCCGCTCGTCATCGTGTTAATGCCATTTAGCGTCCATCCGCCTAAGATCGCGTCTACGGCCGGATGCCAGTCGCTGCCTATCCAGCGTCCGCGGCCGACCGGGAGTTCGTAAACGAAGCTCGTAGTATTGTTGAACGGCTGATCGTAGGCTCCGATGCCCTTATCCGCCTTAAAATCGTGGATATTCTGGGGTGTGCCGGTGTTGCCGTTCGGCTCTTCGAGGACCTGCGACCAATTGTCCATCGCCTTGGACCAGGTGAACGCGTTCAGCAGATAAAGTCCCTTGCTAAACCGCCTCTCAAGCTTGACCTGCAGGGCATTGTAATTCGAAAACCCTTCGGGAAGCACCGCGGAGATCGACTTAAAACCGGCGATGGGCCGGCGAGAATCGACCAGAGGAAGCGGAGTTGTCGCCCGATTCAGCCACTCTTCCTGAGTGACGGGACGAGCCTGGTTCAGGTCTGCCAAAAGTACCGTGTCGTCCGCACGGTTGCCCACGTATGCTATATCCAGAACCACATCGGCGAAGAGTTCACGCTGTACAGAAAGCTGCCAGTTCTGGATGCTAGCGGTCGGCATGTTTCGTGGAATATAGAGCGTGACGTTGTTCGGCAATCCGGTAGGATAGCCGTCTTGCGTCGGGCGGAAACAGCCGGCCTGATAAACGGTCCCTGTGCAAAGCGGGCTTGACGGGCTTTGAGCCACGTTAGCGCGCGTGACGGTCGGGTAGTTGGTCCCGAGAACGTCGGCACTGCCCAGGCGGTTCATGAAAACGAAACCTTTTGCGTAACCGCCGCGAATTACGGTCTTGTCGAAGGCGCTGTAGGCGAAACCGAGCCGCGGGCTGAAGATGTTGTAATCGGGGTCAACCAGGCTGCGATCGCTGTCGCTGGCCATCACGATCGAGTTGGTTACGGGATCGTAGTTGGAAAGGCGGTTCTCCTTTTCCCAATACGGCGTACCGAATTCGTAGCGCAGGCCCAGGTTAAGCGTAAGTTTGCGGGTGACCTTCCAGTCATCCTGAATGTACGCAAAGTGGAACCGCTGCCGCATTTGTGCAACGGCCAGGTCGGCGAGTTCGTACTGGCTGCGCAGGCCGAACATAAAGTCGGCGAGGTTGTAGAGGTTATTTGCGCCGCCGGAGATACGGCTGAATTGGCCGCCGTATGTATCGAGGCCCATCAAGGGGTTAGTATCCTGAACTTCGGTGTTCACACGCAGATATTCATAACCGGCCTTAAGGTTGTGCGTCCCGAGGCTGAATGAATAGCTCGGACGGATATTGATATTTTCCGGATTCTGATACTGCGGATTTGTTGCCTGGCGGCCAAGCTGTGAAAAGCCCGTGATCGTCTGGGTCGTGAGCCCGCCGGTCACCTGCGGATCGCTCGGAAGCCCCGGGATGCCGTAGAGTTCCTGCATACTTGCGCCGCCTGTGAGCGGAGGCCGCTTTCCCGCATCGATGCGTGACCAACCGAACCGGAGGTCGAATACGCTGGCATTATCGAAGGCGTACGTGGTCCCGATGGTCAGCTGTTTGTTAATGATGTCGACGTAACCATTCTGATTGCTGCCGGACGGACCGGGAATATTGGGGCCTTCGAAGCCCTCGGACTTTCGCCAGCTCCACCTGCCGAAGACGCTGAAAAGGTCGTTGATCTTATGATCGACGCGAACGTTGTATTTGTTGCTGAAAAGACGGTTCTGCACAAGCTCGGAATAGTTGCTCGCCTGTATGCCGGATCCGGAAGACGCCACGTTAGGCGCGGGCAGCTCGCTAAGCACCCTTCTGGCGAAAGGCGTCATAGGTATCGGCGTTCCGGCCGCATATTCGACCCCTGTAAGCGGGTTGCGGACGTTAACGCTGAGAATGCCCTGACGTTGTGCCACTGTCGGGAGAGTCGAGAAGACGAGATTCTTCTGGATCTGGCGAAACCCTTCGTAATCGCCAAAGAAGAACGTGCGGTCTTTGATGATCGGGCCGCCGAACGTAAAGCCGAATTGATTTCGGATGAGCGGCGGTTTTACACCGCCCGCAGGTTTGAAGAAGCCGACGGCGTTAAGGACCGTGTTGCGATGAAATTCCCACATCGAGCCGTGAAAATCGTTGGTCCCGGTGCGATAAGTTGCGTTGATGACGGCGCCGCCGGCGCGTCCGAATTCGGCGCTGTAAGTATTGGTCTGCACCTTGAATTCGGCGATTGCATCGGGCGAGACCTGTACGACCTGACTCGAGAAGCTCTGATTGCTTGTGCCGTAGGCGTTGTTGTCGATGCCGTCGAGAAGAAAGTTGTTCATGGTCGCGCGAAGGCCGTTAACGTTGAATGCGGCTTCGCGTCCGCCGCCGCCGGCCGGCGAATTCGTGTGCGATTCGCGGACGCCGGGCGAGAGCAGTGCCAGATTTGCGTAAGAACGGCCGTTTAGCGGCAGCGTAACGATCTGCTGGCGCTGAATGACCTGGCCGAGGTCGCTCGATTCGGCTGCCAGAATGTCCGCGGCGCCGGTCACGTAAACCGTTTCGGTCGTCGTCGCTACCTGTAGCGAGACATCAACGCGCTGGCGGGCATTGACCGTTAGGTTGACATTGTCGGCGACGGTGCGGTTGAAGCCTTCGCGTTCGACAACTACCTGATAGATGCCGATCCTGATATTGGTGAACTGATAATCGCCGGAGGCATCGGTAGTGGTGTTCACCGCGATGCCGGTACCTATGTTCTTCAGCGTAACGGCAGCGCCGCTGACGACCGAGCCATTAGCGTCGCGCACGGTCCCGAGCAGCGTGGCCGTTTCCGACTGAGCAAAGGCCGCTGTGGCAATTCCCAGCGAAAGCAGACAGCAAAGGAATATCCTTGCGAATGCGTTCCGCAAACAAAGTGTGGCTATCATATTTTCCTCTAATAATTTAATGAAATGGATATTTGAACCGGGTTCGGCCAAGCGCGAATTGCCATAATCGCAGCTGTAGTTGCGACCACCGTTTTCGACAACGGCCGCGCCGGTGCCGAGTTCGGTTGGACCGAAACAACAGACTTTACGGACCCGGATTTAAATCCCGGTTACGACGGAGTTTCGATCGGGTTAAATTATCGGCGTGGGGTTTTACGACAGCGACCGTCTGACCTTTGGCGGGATTTTTTCGAAGACGAGTTTATGCGAGTTCGATATGAGTTCCTTGAGCTCCGCGTCGTCAATTGCGGCTGGGTGTTCGACGCGGACCCAGTGATAACGGGCGACGTATGGCGCGGGGATGATGCCGGGGAGTTCGGTGAGTTCGGCAAATTTTTCGGGCGTACATTTGAAGGACACGCCGCCGCCTGAGTCGAGGTCGGTCACGGCGAACATTTTTGCGCCGACGCAGAAGCAGAGGTCGGCGCCCCATTTTACGTCCTCGGTGGCATGGGGAAGCGACAGGCAGAATTGGCGAAGCTGTTCGATGTTCATTTGGCCAGGATCTCTCTGAGGGTTCCGATGGTGGTCTCGACGTCGTCGCCGGAGACGTCGTAATGCGTCACCATCCTTATCATCTTTCCGAAGCCGATCGCGAGAATGCCTTTTTCGCGCAGTTCGGCGCAGATCTCGCCGGAGTCCTTGCCGGCGCCGGAGATGTCAAAGATGACGATGTTGGTGGCGACGCGTTCGGGGTCGATCGAGACGCCCGGGATCTCCGCGATGCCATCGGCGAGCCGGCGGGCGTTCGCGTGATCTTCGTGAAGTTTTTCCGGCGATTCTTCGAGGGCGATCAGTCCGGCCGCCGCAAGGACGCCGACCTGCCGCATGCCGCCGCCCAGGCGTTTCCGCCAGACCCGAGCCTCTTCGATAAAATCCCTGGTGCCGACCAGGACCGAGCCGACCGGCGCGCCGAGGGCTTTCGATAGGCAGAACTGCACCGAATCGCAGTGCCGCACGAGGTCGGCGACGGGCGTTTCCAGAGCCGCGGAGGCATTGAAGATGCGTGCGCCGTCCATATGGACGGGAATCGCGAAGGCATGCGCGCGGGCACAGATGCCGGCGCAGTGTTCGGCGGCCATCACGCTGCCGCCGGCGAAGTTGTGTGTGTTCTCGAGGCAGATCAGGCCGGTCGGGCTGGAGTAATACGGCTGATCGATGTGCAGCGCCGAAGCGATCTCGTCCCAGGTCAGCATGCCGGAACCGTCCGCACTTTTTACGGGGCGGACCGTGACGCCGGAGACGGCGGCGGGCGCTCCCATTTCGAAATTGAAGATATGCCCGCGCTCTTCGATGACGATCTCCTGCCCCGGTTTTGTGTGGAGCTTGACGGCGATCTGGTTGCCCATCGAACCGGTCGGGACGAACAGCGCTGCCTCTTTTTCAAATATTTCGGCGGCGCGTTCCTGCAGGCGGTTGACCGTCGGGTCTTCGCCGTAAACATCGTCGCCGACGTCGGCGCCCGCCATGGCGGAGCGCATCCTTGATGTCGGTCTGGTAACCGTGTCACTTCGTAGGTCGATCATCTCGTTGATTTATACTACATCTTCCATTACATCGAAAATGGCGAACGATCGCGGCGCGCGGGCCTGCGGAAAAACGATGACGGGTCAGGACGCCGATGACGGCGCGCTTTCACCCGCTTGTTGGCGCGTGAATGCCCGGATAGTGACAATTTGCGCGGCGCGCACGAAAATTTTGCGGGTTTCCGAGGGCGGCGCGCCCGGGTCTTTTCATAAAAATCATAAATATCATAAATCTTATTAAAGTTGCCCTGTTTCATTAAAATCACCATTCTCAGATCGGGGCGGGTGTGGTTTGATGGTTCTCGCGGGAAATTTACCGCAGAGGCGCGGAGACGCGGAGAGGGGGAGTAGTGGAGTGGGGAGAATTTCTATCAGTGTTTGCTAGGTTTTATGAGTTGCCCCGAGCTTTAGCTCGGGGATAGAGAATCAAGGTTGACCGGGCTTTAGCCCAATTTGGGCTGAAGCCGGAAGGATGATCGGTTTTTCGGAGTGGTTCGGCTAAAGCCGGGGGCAATGTTGAGCGGTGACCACGGGCTGAAGCCCGTGGCAATTTATAAAGCGGAGAGCCGCTGGCAATTTATGAGAGGAATGGCAATTTAGATTCTATCGCGGTGAGTGTTTCGCCTTTACTTCGCGCGGGCCGCCGCGCGGCAGAAGCGTTATTGCAATTCTTAAACCGAGTACGTAGAATTCGATTACCCAGAACTGGCCCCGGTCTAAATTAATCAAGAAATTATGAATCCCATTTCGAAAGTGCTTTTGTTGATGTTGGCAATGCTTTTGTCTGCAGTGTCGGCTTTCGGCTCGACGGTCTATATAGAGGTCACAGGCCCTTCCGGCAGCGGTTCGTTCGGCCGGCATGTTGCGGCACTGCCAAACGGCAATTTTGTCGTGACCGACCCAACGTTCGATGTGACGACACCTAATCTTGTAACCGATGCCGGCGCCGTGTTCGTTTATTCTCCGAGCGGCGCGCTGATCAGCATGGTCACAGGCCAATGCCAAAACGATAACATCGGTTCGAACGGCGTCACGATCCTTGCCAACGGCAACTTCACGATCAACAGTCCGAATTACGACAGTCCGGCCGCCGGCGGCGGAACGCAGACGGTTTGTATCGGCGGCGCGCGATCGGTAATTACGAACGCCGGCGCGGTGACGCTTCGGCTGGCCTCGTCCTCTGACAATACGGTGGTTTCGGCCGAAAATAGTTATGTCGGAGCGTTCGCAAACGACCGGCTTGGGACGGCGATCCCGCTTCCAAACGGTGATTTTCTGGTGCACAGCCCATTTTGGAACACCGACCGCGGCATCGTCGCGTGGCGAAGCGGCTCTGTGCAAGACGGCGAGATCGCCCTCGAAACAACGGGCATGACCGGCCTGAACTCGTCCGAAGGAGTCGGAAACGTCAAGGTGCTCTCAAACGGCAATTACGTAATTTACAACTATCGATGGAACAATGGCCGCGGTTCGGCGACGCTGTGCCGCATCGCATCTCCCTGTTTTGGGAATGCCGGCGCGGCAAACAGCATCACAGGTGCCAATGCGGGTGACAACGTCGGATATGACGGCATAACGGAACTTGCGGACGGAAATTACATCGTGCACAGCAGGATCTGGAACGGCAACCGTGGTGCCGTTACGTGGGCACAGGGGCAGCAGCAAACTTCGCTGGCCGTTTCGGCGGCAAACAGCCTTGTCGGCACGGCAGCTAATGATTTCATCGGAAACGCGGGAATCGTGCCGCTGACGAACGGCGGTTACGTGGTCGTTAGCTCTATCTGGAAGAATGCAGGCGGCTCGACGGTCGGAGCGGCCACCTTCGGCCCGGCGGCCGGCGGCGTCAGCGGCGTGATCTCGTCGGCAAACAGCCTCGTCGGAGCTTCCTCGTCCGATTTCAATATGGGCTCGGCAAAGGCGTTAACCAACGGTAATTATGTGGTCCACCTGCCAAATTCGATATTGTCGGGCAGCCTCGGTTCGGCGGTTTGGGGAAGTGGGACCAACGGGATAACCGGCGTTTTGTCAACGGCGAACAGCCTTTATCGCGGGGCGAATTCCGTCGTGCCGCTGGCGAACGGACATTACATCGTGGTCAGCCCGAACACGCTCGGCGTCGGGGCCGTGACATGGGCGAACGGACAAACGGGCATTACAGGGCAGATATCGGCGGCAAACAGCATAACAGGATCGAGCGATCAGGACCGGATCGGGTCGGGCGGCGTGACCGCTCTCACGAACGGTAATTATGTGATAAACAGTCCGGATTGGGACAATGGCGGAATCCAGAACGCCGGAGCGGCCACGCTGATGGACGGGGCATCGCCTGCGTCGGGTACGATCAATACCGCTAACAGCCTCTACGGGACGACCGCTTTCGATCAGGTCGGATGGGGCGGAGCTGCGGCCCTGACAAACGGAAATTATGTCGTCCGCAGTTATTTGTGGAACAACGCGGGCGCGACGCGCGCGGGAGCGGCGACGTTCGGCAATGGAGCAACGGGTATTACGGGGCCGGTAAGCGCTGCGAACAGCCTTGTCGGATCGAGTTCGAACGACACGGTCGGCATCAATGCGATCACGCCGCTTCCAAACGGAAATTACGTCGTCACCTCGTTCGCGTGGTCGAATCGCGGTGCGGTGACGTTCGGCAGCGGAACGGCAGGTGTTTCAGGAGCAATCTCCGCGGCGAACAGCATCGTGGGGAGCACCAATGACGACCGCGTCGGAACACATGGAAACAACCCGAGCATCCGCGTCTATTCGGACAGTAACTACGCGTTCCTGAGCGCAAATTGGGACAACGGAGTGATCACCGATGCCGGCGCGGCGACGCTCGGCCGCCCGACAGTTCCGGTCGCGGGCGCCGTCTCAAACGAGAATAGTATCCTGGGCACGGCCGCAACACAGGGGCCGAACCTAACATTCGATTACAGCACCGCCGGAAAATACCTGGTCATGGGCGTGAACGGAAATCGGGTCGGATTACTGAAGTATGAACAATCAACCGCACAGGCGCCGTTCGACTTTGACGGTGACGGGAAGACGGATGTCGGTGTTTACCGGCCGAACGGAAGCTTTGGCGGGGAGTGGTGGTATCTGAGGTCTTCGGACGGTGACGGCAGGGCTTTCGGGTTCGGGGCTTCGACGGATTCGATCTCGCCGGCGGACTTTACCGGGGACGGGAAGACTGACATCGCTGTTTTCAGGCCTTCGACGGGATTCTGGTATGTGATGAGGAGCGAGGACAACACCTTTTACGGCTTCCCGT
>JAEZIT010000069.1 GCA_023436495.1 Acidobacteriota bacterium | reverse complement strand
AGATCGCCCAGTCTGTCCTGGAGCAGGTAACGAAAGCGGGAATCAAGGCGGTAATGAATTTTGCACCGGTTCGTTTGAAGGTTGCCGATAATGTTCGGCTGAAAACGATCGATCTGACAACGTCGCTTGAGAGCCTGTCGTTCTATTTGGCGCAGCCCTCCGACGCGAACGGCGATTCGCCGAAGCCGGGAAGTACACGCCGCCGGAAGAAATCTGAGAAGTATTGAGAGGTAAAGTTGTATGAATGCAGTAGGGATCGTCAAGCGTGTCGTGCCCTTTTTCCTGACTTTTGCTGCCGGCTTGTTTATTGCCAGCTTTTTTATTTCAATTGCGCTGCCGTCGTTTAACACCGGCCGCAGCGGCAGGCGGCATGAATGCCGCAAGATGCGTATGGAGATGCAGCAGCTCCGTGAGGAGAATCAGCGTCTTCGTGCGGAAAAGGCCGAGATCCTCAGCCTTCCGTTGAATATTGATGAAATGGCGCCCCCGCCGCCGCCGGCTCCGCCGCGTCCGTTCGTTCCAACGCGTCCGGCTGCTCCGGTTCACGTCCGGTAATTCCGGGCAGATAATTTTAACCACAGGTTAACGCACGTTGGTCAATGTGTTAATCTGTGGTTTCTTCTTTGTATGGCAATGGACGAAATCACCGCGCGGAAATTGATCGTGGAGATCGGCAGGCTCCTATATGAACGGAGCTATGTTGTGTCATCAGACGGAAACGTCAGCATCCGGCTCGACGACGATACCGTTTTGGCGACGCCGACAATGACCTGCAAGGGCCGCATGACCTTGGATTCGCTTGCGCTTACGGACATGGACGGAAAGCCGCTAACGGACAAAAAGGCTTCGTCGGAGCTTGCGATGCACTTGCTGATCTATAAAGAGCGGCCTGATATACGGGCCGTCTGCCATGCTCATCCGCCGCACGGCACGGCATTCGCCGTTGCCGGACTCGCGATCGACAAGCCGATCCTTTCTGAAGTGATCCTGACGCTCGGCTGCGTGCCGCTTACGGATTACGGTACGCCTTCTACAAGCGAACTGACCGAGGCGATGCGGCCGTACGTTAAACATCACAACGCGCTATTGATGGCGAATCACGGGGCTGTGGCGTACGGCGAGGATGCATGGCAAGCATTCGACCGGTTGGAGACGCTGGAACACACGGCGAAGATCGCTATACTGGCGAAAGCCTTGGGCGGCGCGAACGACCTTCCGAAGGACGCTATTGAAAAACTGATCCATATTCGCGAGAAAGCCGGGTATCTGACCGAAAGCGCCCGCTGTCAGGCTTGCGGCTATCTTCACGAGGCGAAGATCTCCTGCGAAATGGACGCCGCTGCCGCTAATGGAACGAACGGAGCGAAGATATCCTTTACCCGCGAAGAATTGATCGAGCTTTTGAGCCAGGCGGCCAAATTGGGTTAAACTATCACAACTTTCGAATCCTATCAGAATTCAGGAGCAAATGAACTAAATGCAGGAAGCATTAGGAATGGTCGAGTGTAAGGGCCTCGTGGCAATGATCGAGGCGGCGGACGCAATGGTAAAGGCCGCAAATGTGCAGTTAGTAGGCTATGAGAAGATCGGTGCCGGATTCGTCACTGCGATCGTCCGGGGCGACGTAGCCGCGGTAAAAGCGGCGACCGATGCCGGAGCCGCTGCCGCCCGCCGCGTCGGCGAACTGGTAAGCGTCCATGTCATCCCGCGACCGCATTCCAGCGTGGACGAAACATTGCCGGTGGTCAAGAAATAAGGACTGTTCGCTGAAAATTGACCGTTGTTCGTAAATAGTGACCGAATTCAACGAAAAGTGATCGGTCAGCGACGACCTAACCAATGATAATCGCACGCATCCTAGGGACGGTAGTTTCGACCCAGAAAGACGAACGCCTGCAGGGCAAAAAGCTCCTGATCGTTAAGCCGATCAACCTCGACGGCACGGACCAGAGCGGCTATGTCGTTGCAGTTGATACCGTTGGCGCCGGTTTCCACGAGAAGGTGATCGTTGTGGGCGGGTCAAGCGCTCGTTTGGCCGAAGGCAATAAAGATTGTCCGGTCGATTCGGCGATCATTGGCGTGATCGACACGATCGATTTCGTAAAATAGCCTTATCAATATGCAGATCGCCCGTGTCGTCGGCAATTTGGTTTCCACCGTAAAGAATCGGGCACTGGAGGGCCGAAAACTGCTGATCGTCCAAACCCTGGACCCCGATCTGAAACCGAAAGGCCAGCCGATGGTGGCGCTGGATGCCGTGGGTGCCGGCGTCGGCGAATTAGTTTTCTGGTGCCGCGGGAAAGAGGCGTCGTTTCCTTTTAAACGCGACGAAACTCCGACCGACTGCACGATCGTCGGAATCATCGATTCCGACTCGCATGTTTTCAAGAAGGAATAGTTATCAGCTGATTGTCGTCCAAATGTTGATCGCCCGTGTCATTGGAAATGTAGTTGCGACGCAGAAAAATCAGCGTTACGAGGGCACGCGCGTAATGCTCTGCCGCCAGATAACCCCGGAGGGCGGTGATATGGACTATACGTGCCTCGCGCTGGACTCGGTAAACTCGGGCATAGGGGACATTGTGGTGATCGCACAGGAAGGCTGGTCTGCATCAACCGCCGCTACGGGCAAACCCGGCGCCGCTATTGATTCGGCGATCGTGGGAGTGGTCGATTATATAGACCTGCTGCCGGAAAATAAGTAGTGTTGCTTCAGTTTTACACCAACGGAAAATGAGTAATTTGGATTCGCTTGCCGAACAGATCGCAAAACTCCTGCGTTCCGAAGAACGATCGTCCGACCTGTCGGCGATCGGGCAGGCGTTGGAACAAATAAATAAAC
>JAEZIT010000065.1 GCA_023436495.1 Acidobacteriota bacterium | reverse complement strand
ACGACGCCGTGCGGCTCCTTGATCGTGTATGCGAAATTGGACGGTAATTCCGATGGGATCGTCTCGCCGGTCATCCGCCGCGATTCGCCCGCGCAAAATTCCACGACGTTGATCGCACGCGCAAGTTCGCCCCGCGATTCGGCTATCGTCTTGCCTTCTTCGCGCGTCAGCAATTGCGCAAGTTCTTCCCTATGGTCTTCCATCAAACGCGCGGCGCGGGCAATTATCCGTCCGCGTGCCGGAGCCGGCGTCGCCTTCCACGCCTTAAAGGCGTTATACGCCGCCTCGACAGCCTTACGTGCTTCGTCACCGCCCGCAAGCCTTACTTCGCCGATGACGTCGTTGATGTTCGCGGGATTGATATTGGGCACGGCCCTGGCCGAAGTCGATTCGGACCACTTGCCGTCGATATAGCTGCGGAAGATCATAAGCGCGTCTGAATGTGCGGCGATACGGCTCATCCGTACGCCCGAAACCTTTGCATTCTGAATGAATTAGAACGGCCTGTCGCGACTGTGTTAATTTATACGAGATGATGCCGAAAAGCAATAAAAACTTGCGTCTGCTGCTCGAAGAACGCGCCGCGCGCTACCCGGAAAAGGTCTTCCTTATTTCCGAAGCCGACGGCCGTTCGTGGACGTATGCGGAATTCGATCGGTCGGTGAACAGGACGTCGAATTTCCTGCTTTCGAACGGGATCAAAAAAGGCGACGTCGTCAGCCTTTTGCTGACGAATTCGGCCGAATACATCATCGCCTATTTCGCCTGCTTCAAGATCGGAGCGCTTGCCGGGCCGGTCAATTCTCTTCTGAAACCCGAAGAGGTCGAATTCGTCACGGGTAATTCGGAATCGAAGCTCCTGCTCGCCGGTTCGGAATTCGCGGATGCTCTGGGCAATATACAGGTTCCGCACACGGTCATATTCGACGACCACACACAGACGGCCGGCGCATTCAGCGGCGAGCTCGAACCGGCCGAGATCGGTCCCGAAGACGACGCGATCATCATTTACACGTCCGGCACGACCGGCAAGCCCAAGGGCTGCCTACTGACACATGGCAATTTGATCGCCAACGCACGGCAGATCGCCGAATGGATGGATTTCGGCGAATCGGACAGGCTTCTGACCGTCATGCCCTTGTTTCACATGAACGCCGTGTCGGTCACGACGATGACGGCGCTCTACGCCGGCGGTTCGACCGTCGTCAGCCCGAAATTCTCCGCCTCAAGATTCTGGGACATCATCGACAAGTTCGAGATCACATCGTTCGGATCGGTCGCCACGATGCTCTCAATGCTGTTGGCTCGGCCCGACGGAACCAAGCAGGCCGCGAACAAACTGCGTTTCGCCATGTGCGGCTCGGCACCGGTCCCGGCAGAGCTCCTTCGCAAATTCGAGAAAACTTTCGGCTGCCTCGTTATCGAAGGCTACGGCCTCAGCGAATCGACATGCCGTTCGACGTTCAATCCGCCCAACGAGAACCGGCGGCCCGGCTCGTGCGGCCGGCCAATCGGAAACGAGATGAAGGTCTTCGACGATGAGAACCGCGAAGTTCCCGACGGCGAGCTCGGCGAGATCGTGCTCCGCGGCGAGAATATCTTCAAAGGCTATTTCAAAAACCCCGAAGCGACCGAAAGGGCATTTGCCGGCGGCTGGTTCCATACCGGCGACATCGGCTATCGCGATGCGGACGGGTTCTTTTACATCGCCGACCGCAAATCCGACATGATCATCCGCGGCGGCGAAAATATCTACCCGCGCGAGATCGACGACATTCTCTATACGCACCCGGCCGTTGCGGCCGCCGCTGTCATCGGCGTGCCCGACGATCTCTACGGCGAAGAGGTCGCTGCGTTCGTAGTTCTAAAAGAAGGAAAAACGGCCACCGCCGATGAACTGATCGAATTTTGCCGGGCACACCTGGCCGACTATAAATGCCCGCGTTCGGTCCGCTTTCTTGACGAGATCCCAAAAGGGCCGACCGGCAAGCTGCTCAAACGTGAACTTTCCAAACTTTTGTAGTACGCCGGCGAGCCGCGCGGATGCCCTTTGTCTTTTGCGCGGATGCCCTTTGTCTTTTGAATGATGTAAAATTAACGTTTTTATGACACAGCGGAAACTTGGCATTGCAGTTGTAGGTCTCGGCGGCGCCGTCGGAACGACGATGGCCGCCGGCGTCGAACTGCTGAAGAAAGGCCTGATCGGCACGGAAGGCCTGCCCCTTGCATCGTTCGGAGGTACCGGCCTCGTTCCCTACGAAAATATCGTCTTTGCGGGCTGGGACCTTTTCGGCGACCATCTTGCCAAAGCGGCCGAAGAGCACGGCGTTCTGTCGCATAAACAATACGTCGCGGCCGAACCCGCGTTGCGGGAAATAAAGCCCTGGCCCGCCGTCGGCAGCACGCGATTTCTCGCCAATATCGAAGGCGAAAATACGCTGGCGGGATCGCATCGCGAATCGATCGAACGCCTCCGCGCGGACCTTCGCGCGTTCCGGCAGCGCTGCGACGATGTCGTCGTCATAAACCTCGCATCGACGGAAAAACTCGCCGCCGAGGGAAACGAGATCTTTAACGCCGTCGCCAGCTTCGAACAGGCTCTCGACGACAATTCGCCCGACATCTCGCCCGCGATGCTCTACGCCTACGCCGCGATCGCCGAAGGCGTCCCGTACGGAAATTTCACGCCGTCCGTCGCCGCGGACATTCCGGCTCTTATAGAATTCGCCGAAAAACGGGGCGTTCCCATCGCCGGCAAGGACGGAAAGACCGGGCAGACGTTCATCAAGACAGTGCTCGCACCCGCGTTGAAGAGCCGCGCGCTTCGCGTCGAAGGCTGGTATTCCACGAACATTCTGGGAAACCGCGACGGGCTTGCCCTGTCGAACGAGGAATCTCTCGCGTCAAAGCTAAAGACGAAAAGCAGCGTCCTTGATGACATCCTCGGCTACGACGTCGAAGACCACATCGTCGATATCCGCTACTACCGCCCGCGCGGCGACGACAAGGAAGCCTGGGACAATATCGATGTCAAAGGGTTCCTGGGACAGCGGATGCAGATAAAGGTCAATTTTCTATGCAAGGATTCGATCCTGGCCGCGCCGCTGGCGATCGAAATTGCCCGCTGCCTCGACCTCGCCGCCCGGCGTGGCGGGTCCGGCATACAGGAACAGCTCTCCGTCTTTTTCAAGCTGCCGATGGCCCGTTCCGGACACCCCGAGCACGCATTTCACAAGCAGGAATCGATGCTTCTCGATTGGCTGAACGGTCAATAGACCCGAATACGTCCCTACTTATCGCAGACACTGTAAGTGCCGGGATCAATCCGCGCATTTCGGCTTTCGTTTCTGCATTCTGTGGCGTTTCCGTCTGTGAATTCTGTGGTTTTTCCGTTTGGGGATTCTGTGGTTTTTCTGAATTCACAGGGTTTTGAACACAGAATACACAGAACGAAGCCACGGAAAACTACATTTCAGACACCCTCGATCTCTTTTTTTGAGTCGGTTTTGGCGAAATTGTCGCGGTTATTAATGAAGGCAATTTGAACACCCTGCCTCACCAAAAAGGAGAAGTACTATGAAACGTAGATTTTTCGCGATCTCAAGCTCCCTGGTCTTCATGGCATGCGGATTTTGTATAAATACTTACGCGCAGGCTGATAATCAGCTTAGGCTGCACGTGCCCTTCGACTTCAGCATCCGCGGCGAAGTGCTGCCGTCCGGAAACTACCTGATCCAGCCGGTCGGAAACAGCGGCCCTGCAGTGTGGCGTTTCGTCGGGCCTAAACAGAGCGTAATGGTAATGCGGCGTTCCGTCGACGATCGGGAAGGCGGCGGAACCTATGTTACGTTCAACCGGTATGGCGACCGCTATTTCGTCACAGGCTTTCAGACGACGAACTACAAGGTGTCGATCAGGCCTTCGCGGCTCGAGCTGGCAATGCTGAAAAAGTATAACGACATGTACGCGGCCGGCCCGGAAAAGATCATAGTCCGAGCCTCACTCTGACAAACATCGGCCGAGGGCAGCCAGGGATCTCCCACTCCTTTTCTGCGTTCGGCATTCCCGCCCGCCCGCAAGCTTAACTTCTATTTTTCAATGATTTCGGGCTGTGATAGATTATCGCTATGCTCAATTCCGCGACCTACACGCTTTCGCCCGAGATCGAATCCGCCGTCATCGAACAGCTCGACCGCCTTCAGGACCAGAATGTTATTCCCCGCATCTGGCAAAAGGACGCCGGCGTCTGGACCGGCAGCGGCGAGGAAAAATGGCTCGGGTGGCTCGGCATTATCGATGAAGAGCTTGCCGGCCTGCAGAAATATTCCGATCTTCGCAAAGACATCGACGAAGCGGGTTTTGACGACATTCTTCTGATGGGAATGGGCGGATCGTCGCTGTGTCCGGAGGTGCTGGCGCTGTCGTTCGGCAAGGAGAATTTCCACATCCTCGATTCGACCGTCCCGGCGCGGATAGAAACCATCGAGGACGAACTCGACCTGACCAAAACGCTTTTTATCGTCGCCAGCAAATCGGGTTCGACGCTCGAGCCTAACTGTTTCAAGCAGTACTTTTACGGCCGCCTGTGCGACCTCGTCGGCGCCGACAAAGCAGGCAGCCATTTTATCGCCGTGACCGATCCCGGATCGAAGATGGAACAGATCGCCCGCGAAGATGGATTCCGGCATATTTTCTACGGAAAGCCGGAAATTGGCGGGCGATTTTCGGCGCTGTCTGCGTTCGGGCTGGTCGCCGCCGCGTCGATGGGCATCGAACCGGAAAATCTATTGAAACGCGCCCGCGAAATGGCCGAGGATTGCCGCGCGGAAAATACCACCGAGAACTCCGGGGCCCTGCTCGGCACGGTCCTCGGCGTGTGTCATCGTCTCGGCCGCGATAAATTGACGATCTTCGCATCGCCGGAGATCTACGACCTCGGGGCGTGGCTCGAACAGCTTCTTGCCGAATCGACCGGAAAGAACGGCAAGGCGATCATTCCTGTCGACCGCGAACCCGTCCTGTCGCCGGACCAATACGGTGACGACCGCGTTTTCGTGAACCTGACGTTAAAAGGCGGCCGCACCGAGGACGACGTTCACTATGCCCTGCAGGAAATAGAGCGGGCAGGCCATCCGGTCATCTCGATCGAACTCGAAAGCCTGTATCACCTCGGGCAGGAATTTTTCCGCTGGGAATTTGCGACCGCCGTCGCCGGTTCGATCATGGGCATCAACCCGTTCGACCAGCCCGATGTCGAATCCGCAAAGGTCGAAGCCCGAAAGCTGACCGACGAATACGAACAGGCAGGCAAGCTGCCCGACGAGGCCCCGTTCTACGAAGAGGACGGGATTAAGCTCTTTAGCGGCGGCGACTACGCCGAAGAATTAACCGGATTGGTCGAAGAAGAAAGCCTTGCCGGGTATCTCGAAGCCCATTTGTGGAATTTGGAGGACGGCGATTATTTCGCGATCCTCGCTTACCTCGAAATGGACCCCGTGAACGAGAATTTCGTGCAATCGCTGCGTGCAAAGGTCCTCGAACAACACACCGCGGCGACCTGTGTCGGTTTCGGGCCGCGGTTTCTCCATTCGACCGGCCAGGCGTATAAGGGCGGGCCGAACACCGGCGTTTTCCTGCAGATAACCGCCGACGACGAGATCGATTTTCCGATCCCCGGCCAGAAATATACGTTCGGAGTGGTCAAAGCGGCACAGGCTCGCGGCGATTTCCAGGTCCTGATCGACCGCGGCCGCCGCGCCCTGCGGATCGACCTCGGCGAAGACATCGAAGCCGGCAGGCAAAAGCTCCTCGAAGCGATCGACCATACCGGCGATGTGAGTATTTAACGGATCTATTCGTAGCTCAGGGCTTCGACCGCGTCCAGCCGCGCCGCCCGCAGGCCCGGATACAGCGCTCCGATAATTCCGCTTAAAATGCCGATGACGATGATCGTCAGCACGACGGACGTTTCGATCTCTACGTGCAGGGTCGATGTTCTGCCGAGGATAAGTTTCAGGACATACGTCGCCGCCACGCCGAACGCGACGCCGCCCAGGCTGATCATCAGCGCCTCCTGAATGATCACCCATCCGATGCCCGCATTCGACATCCCGAGCGATTTCAGAACGCCTATCTGCTTCGTACGCTCCGTAACCGTCGTGTACATCGTCAACAGAATGATCAACGCGCTCACCGCGCCCGCAACGCCGATCACGACGTTCAGGAACACATTCAACGCCGGGATGCTCTGCATATAGAGCTCTTCCAACTCGCGCGTCAGAATTATCTGGCTGTCCGGGAATTTTTCATGCAGCGACGCGGCGACGTCTTCCGGGTTCAGGCCGTCCTTGACCTTGACGAGTATCGCCGAGACCTTGCCCTCGGACCCGAGCTGTTCCTGCATTCGGTCGAGCGGTATCTTGATCCTCGCGCCGGCGCCCGGTTCGTAAATTCCAACCAACGTAAAATCGCGCTCGTACAGCGGCATTTTGTCGCCGATCGATAACTTTTTCTGATCGGCCCATGCAGAATCCGCTATGACTTCGTCGGCCCCGGGAACAAATGCCCTTCCTTTTACCATCGAGAGGCCTGCAACGCGCGAATAGTCGTCGTATCTGATACCGTCAACCAGCCGTGTGCCTGTCGTCGCGTCTTTTACCGAAACAGTGTTCTGC
>JAEZIT010000032.1 GCA_023436495.1 Acidobacteriota bacterium | reverse complement strand
CCGGTCGTGACCGTCATGGGACACGTCGACCACGGTAAGACATCGCTGCTGGATGCGATCCGTTCAGACAACGTAGCCGCGGGCGAAGCGGGCGGCATCACGCAGCATATTGGAGCATACAGCGTATTCGTGCCGAACCCGGACAATCCGGACGAACAGCGTCGCGTAGTTTTCCTCGATACGCCCGGACACGAGGCGTTCACGATGATGCGTGCTCGCGGTGCGAAGGCGACGGACATCGTAATTTTGGTGGTTGCAGCGGACGACGGCGTGATGCCGCAGACGATCGAAGCGGTCGAGCATTCAAAAGCCGCCGGCGTTCCGATCATTGTCGCTATCAATAAGGTTGATAAGCCGGACGCGAACCCAGACAAGGTAAAACAAGGCCTTGCGGGCCTTGGGCTGCAGCCGGTCGATTGGGGCGGCGATATCGAAATGGTCCCGGTCTCGGCGAAAAAGCACGAAAATCTGGACACGCTGCTGGAAACCGTACTGCTGCAGGCGGACATTCTGGACCTTAAGGCGAGCCCGACACGGCGTGCGTCAGGCGTAGTGCTCGAAGCTAAATTGGACAAGGGCCGCGGTGCGGTCGCGACGGCCTTGGTTCAGCAGGGAACGCTCCGCGTGGGCGACCCGTTCATCGTCGGCCAGTATTCCGGAAAAGTAAGGGCGATGTTCTCGGACCGCGGCGAAACGGTGACGGAAGCCGAACCGGCGACACCGGTCGAAATACTTGGCCTGCAGGGCGTGCCGCAGGCAGGCGATTCGTTCCAGGTCGTTTCGGATATTGAACGTGCCCAGACGATCGCAGGGCAACGGCAAATGCACGCACGCCAGGCAGCGATGCTCAAGACGACGAAACGCGGTATCGAGTCGCTCGGGCAGGCAGAGGTCAAAGAACTTCTCGTCATCCTTAAGGCCGACGTTCAGGGTTCGGTCGAGGTACTTCGCGCGACCCTCGAAAAGCTCTCGACAGAAAAGGTCAAGGTCCGCGTGATACGTGCGGGCGTTGGCGCTATCGCGGAATCAGATGTACTGCTCGCGTCGGCGACGCAGGCGGGCGACGTAACGACAGCGGTCGTTATCATCGGTTTCAACGTGCGGCCAGAGGCCCGCGCGGCCGAGGTCGCGAAGCACGAAGAAGTCGATATTCGCCTTCATTCGATCATTTATAAGGTGGAAGAAGAGATACGGGCGGCGATGATCGGCATGTTGGACGCGATCGAGAAGGAAGTCATTCTCGGCAAGGCACTGGTGCAGGAAGTGTTCAAGGTTTCGCGTGTAGGTTCGATCGCAGGCTGCCGCGTTACGGACGGTGTTATCCGGCGTCAGGCCAAGGCACGATTGATCCGCGACGGTGTGGTTACTTGGGAAGGCGATATTGCTACACTCAAGCGTTTCAAGGACGACGTCAACGAAGTAAGGCAGGGATTCGAATGCGGTATCAGCCTCGTGAATTATAACGACATCAAGATCGATGATGAGATCGAAGCGTACGTGATCGAGAAGATCGCGGCGACGGAATTGTAACCAAAGACAAGGGGGATCGAAATGCGACGGCCGGAAAGATTAGCTGAAGCGTTGAAGGTCGAGATCGCGGAGGTCGTCGGATATGAAATGGATGACCCGCGGCTGCAGACGACGACAGTAACGGACGTCATCGTTGCCGAAAATCTTCGCGATGCAAAAGTTTACGTCCTGATCGAAGGCAGCGAACAGGAAATAAAGAATGCGTTAAAGAGTTTGCAGCACGCTGCAACGTTCATACGCCAGCAGGTTGCGATGCGGCTGGACCTCAGGCATGCACCGCTGCTGCATTTTGTGCGTGATACTGCCGAGGAGAATGCGTCGCGTATCGGCGAGATCCTTGACGACCTTACAAGCAAGGGTGAATTCTTAGAAAGGACAGAGTAGCTTGCGAAGTTTGCAACGCTGCGAGTTATTCAGGTGTTAAGCCAAGTTGTAGAGCTAATTGAAAATAAAGACAGGTTTGCGATCACTACTCACTCGCGTCCGGACGGTGACGGCGTCGGTTCGTCGCTCGGGCTTTACTGGCTGCTCCGATCGCTGGGCAAATCGGCGGAGGTGATCGTCTGCGACACGATCCCGGTCGCTTATCACGGATTGCCGGGCGCGTCCGATATCCGGCGCGTCACGAAGATCGACAGGGAATACGACGCGGTTTTCGTTATAGAATGTTCGGACGTCGAAAGGCCCGGAATCGAAGGACTACGCGACGAATTTACGGTCAATATTGACCATCACTCCACAAGCGCTCATTTCGGTTCGGTCAACTGGATCGATTCGACGGCATCGGCGGTCGGCGAAATGATGTACAACCTCTGCAAGGCGATCGGGGGCCGCGTTACAAAAGAAATTGCCGAGTGCCTTTACCTCGCGCTCGTAACCGACACGGGCTCATTCCACTTTCCGAATACTACTGACCGAACTCTAAAAGTCGCCTCCGAACTCGTCAAAGCGGGAGTCAAACCCGCCGAGATCTCTGAAGCCGTTTATAACAGCTATCCCTGGTCGCGAATCGAATTGATGCGAAAGGTGCTGAATACCGTTAAACGCGACGAATCCGGCCGTGTCGCATGGATGCGGCAGACGCTGGATATGAAGCGGTCATCCGGCGCGGTGGACGGTGACAACAATGGTTTCGTTAACATCCCGTTGGCAGCCGCGGACGTGATCGCCGTCGCATATATGCGCGAGGTGGGGCCGGAAACGTATCGCGTTAGCCTGCGTTCTAAGGGAAATACGAATGTCGCGAAGGTCGCAGAAATATTCGGCGGCGGCGGGCACAAGAACGCGGCCGGATGCAGCGTGACCGGTGATTGGGACAAACGCGAAGAAGAGATCGTCCGCGCTATGCTGTCGGCGGTGGAAGCGAACGAATCGCTGTGGGCGCCGGCGGACCTGAACGGCGTTGAAGTCTAAGTCGTCTTCAAATCAGATGTCGGAAACCAAAGAAAAACGCTACAAGTGGAGACGCGACGATTACCGCGAAAACACAAAGGGTCTACTGATGGTCAACACCGGCGACGGGAAAGGCAAGACTACCGCGGCGATCGGCGTTTTGGTGCGCGCGGCGGGCCGCGGGCTGAATTGCTGCATGATCCAGTTCATGAAAGCGAAGGGCGACCGCTACGGCGAGCACGATTCACTGGAAAAGCTTGGGGTCGAGGTACATACGATGGGCGACGGGTTCACGTGGGACACGAAGAATCCTGAGCAGGACATCAAAACTTCCGAAGCAACCTGGGCACTATGCCTAGAAAAGATGCGTAGCACGGATTATGACATGCTTGTATTTGACGAGTTGGTCTATGTGCTCGATTACAAGTTTCTCGATATTTCAAAGATTCTCGCAGATGTTCGCGCTATTCGGGATGAGCAGCCCCACCTGCATATCATTATGACCGGTCGCAATGCTCCGCCGGAACTTGTCGAAGCAGCGGATCTCGTGACAGAGATGCGCGAGATAAAGCATCCGTTCCATGCGGGGATATACGCGCAGCAGGGCGTAGAATTTTAGTGCCGCGGGTATCATCTGATCAGCGTCCACTCGTAGACTAAAATATGAAACAGTCGGTTGAACAGCATCCGCCCAAAGGCATACTTGATCGGGCTGCGCTCGCGCTCTCGACGTTTGGGGTCGGGTATATGCCGATCGCTCCGGGAACGTTCGGGTCGATGGTCGGCGTGATCATATATCTGGGCGTGACATGGGCCGCCGCAAACGTCGGGATCGCGATGATCGAACGCGGCTTTCTCGCTGAGCAGGCGTCTGCCTGGATACTTTTGGTCAACCTGACGCTGCTGACGCTGTTTACGCTTGCGGGGATATGGGCAGCGACAAGATCGACGCGATTTTTTGGGAACGCTGATCCGTCGCACGCTGTCGTCGATGAAGTGATCGGCCAGTTGGTAACGTTTCTTTTTGTCCCGTTCGGAATTAGCTGGAAGCTGATACTTGCGGGATTTCTTCTGTTTCGGCTTTTCGATATCTGGAAGCCGTATCCGATCGACGATCTACAGAATCTGCCGCTAGGGCTGGGCGTCTGTGCCGACGACCTCCTGGCGGGGATCTACGCTGGAATTTGCCTTGCGTTCATATACGCGGTTAGTATCACGATATGATGATGCATGTTTTGCCGGGTGATGCGTACGTAGAGGCGTTTCGCGAAACGGGCCTGGAGGGTGAGGTCGCTGTGTTTCGCGATTGTCTCGTGGACGGCGAGGTCGGCGGCGAGTCACTCGCAGAGTTTTGGCGGAATCGTGAGAAATTCCTAACAGCTTCATATCCAGATCCGGGCAAACCCTATGCTGAGTTTGTCGTTGACGAGATAGAAAAATTCGCTAACGCAGGCGTGGGTGACGAGGTCAATCTTTGGTTCGAATACGACCTATTCTGCAATGCGAATTATTGGTTCTGCCTGAATATGCTCACAGGATCGGGTGCGGAAGTTTACCGGATAGCTCCGGCGGTTCGCTATGAGAAGACAAAATGGCTCGGTTTCGGCGGTATGCCCGCGGAAGAATTGTTGGAGTGTTGGAAGCATCGTGTCAGGCTAAATGATGACGATCTCGAGCTCGGGCGGGAACTTTGGCAGGCTTTCAGAAAACGCGACGGCGAACGGCTGCTGCGGCTGGGCACGGCGGCTTCTCCAGCGTTTCCACATTTGATCGACGCGGCAGAAGCGGCGGCAGAGATCGATACTAGACCGTTGGCGGTCCTGAATAAGATCCGAGCCGAAGGCATAGGAAATTTCAATGAGATCTTCGCCGAATTTCAGCGGCGGGCGGGCGTATACGGTTTTGGCGATGCGCAGGTAAAACGGCTGATGGAGTAGCTGACGTTTAGATCTTATTCTTTATTCTGAAATATCCAGCCGCGCCGCCAGAAATAGACCAACAAAAGCACGGTGACCAAGATCATTAGGCCGAGCACGGCAAAATAACCGTAGCGCGTACGCAGCTCCGGCATATTCTCGAAATTCATTCCATAAATTCCCGCAATAAGCGACAACGGCAGAAGTATCGCAGAGACGACCGCGAGGGTTTTCATAACCTCGTTCGTACGGTTTGCGGTTACCGAGAAATGAATATCGAACAGACTGCCAACGAGGTCGCGATACGTTTCGGACAGGTCGGAAATGCGCAGAAGGTGATCGTGAACGTCCCGAAAGAAAGGCAGGACATGCGGAGGTATCTGCGGGAATTCGCCGTGTGATATACGGTAGAGGACCTCGAGCTGACGTGACGAGATGCGTTTAAGGCGTGCGACGCTGCGTCGGAGGTCCATCATTTCACCGAGTACGACATTGTCGTTTCTGTGTTTATCGAGGACGCGCTCCTCGAGTTCGTTTATCACAGAATCAAAATCATCGAGCAACGGCGCGTAGAAATCGACGACTTGGTCGAGGATCTGATGAAGCAGATAGGCCGCGCCGCGTTGACAGACGAATGGGCTGCTGCGGATCTGCTTCTTTACGATCTTGACGCTGCGGAAACGCTCGCGGTGGAAGGTGACGACGAAATTGCTGCCGAGATAGCCGTCAAGTTCCTTTGTTGCAAAGTTCGTCGGATGCGTCACTTCGGGACGAATGCCATGAACGATGAAATAGAGATAGTTCGGGAAGGCTTCGATCTTCGGCTGATTGCGGGTCTCGATACAGTCCTCGACCGTCAGATAATGAAACCCGAAGGTGTCGAGCAGCAGATGTTTGATTTGGTCAAGATTCGCGGCATCTTCGCCGCGGAGGTCGACCCAGATAAGATTGGATTGGTCCGCAAGGAGCTCCGGAAGCTCGTCGAATCCGAATCCTTCTTCGACCGTCGAAGCGCCCGCGCGGTAAACGAAGATCTCGGCAAATCCGTTTGCGGACTCATCGTCGGATTCCCGGTCAACGGTCTCTGTCATAAGCGAATCTGGACGCATTTCGGCTCCGATGCTAATATACAACAAAACGGTAAGTTTCGCGTCAGATGGATTTAGGTGCCGGCGATCCACGTCATACCCGACAGTAATATCCCAAGTATTTGATGGAAAATAACGAACAGAACATTACGCTTCGAGTGGAGAATGTCGCGAAGCGATTCGGCGAATTCTCTGCCGTGGATGACTTGAGCTTTTCTGTGCGCGCCGGGCGCGTGTTCGGATTTTTAGGCCCGAACGGTGCCGGAAAAACTACGACGATCAGAATGGTGGTCGGTATTACGGCACCGGACAGCGGGAGGATCGAATTGTTTGGCCGACCGATGTCGTACGCAATGCAGGACCGGATCGGATACCTGCCCGAGGAACGCGGGCTGTATAAGAAACTGAAGATCGTCGATCAATTAAAGTATTTTGCGGCGCTGAAAAATGTAACCGGAGCGGAGGCGGACAAGCGGATCGATCACTGGCTCGAGCGGATGAATCTTGGCGACTGGAAGAAAAAGAAGACGACGGACCTGTCGAAGGGAATGCAGCAGAAGGTGCAGTTCATTTCAACGGTACTGCACGATCCGGACCTGCTTATCCTGGACGAGCCGTTTTCGGGCCTGGATCCGATCAACGTCGAATTTTTGATGGACGTGATCGCAGAGTTCAAAACAAAGGACAAAACGATCATTTTTTCCACGCACCTGATGGAAACGGCGGAAAAGCTGTGTAACGATATTCTGCTTATAAACCGAGGCCGGGCAGTACATTTTGGAAGCTTGCGCGACATAAAGGCCGCACACGGCAAGAATCTGATCGCCCTACGGGTAACCGGTGCCGGCAGCGTTCTGGACGACAGGGAATTTGTGGTCGATGTAACGGACCATTCGGATGAGAAGATCATACAGCTTCGCGACGGCGTAGATGCTCAGCGGCTGTTGGTGCGTCTGATCGAAAGCGGTGCGGTAATCGATAAATTCGAGCGGGTCGAGCCGAGCCTGAACGACATATTCATCGACAGTGTTCGCGGCGAGCAGGCGGCCGAGCCTGCGGGAGTGTGACATGAAAAAGTTTCCAGCCGTCGTAAAACACGAGTATAAAAAGGTCGTCATGAAATGGTCGTTCCTGATCGGGACACTGTTATTTCCGTTTCTGGCGGCGATGTTTGCCGTTGTGCCGGCGATAATATTTTCGATGCGCGGCGAACCAACGCGGATAGTCGTCGTCGATCCCGCGGACCGTATAGCGACGCGGCTTAAAGAGAACCTCGCGCCGGAAAAGATCGCTGAGAAAGCACGGCAGGCGGCGAAGGATTCGATCGGGGACCTGACGGCATCGCAGGAAGAAAAGATGAAGCGAACGACGGACCAGCTCGGCGAATCGTTCGTATTCGTGGAATATTTCGCGGAGGGGAAATCGGCTGACCAGATCCGCCGCGAGCTTAACGGCAGGATCGCGGACAGTGAACTCGACGCGTATCTGATCGTTCCGGAAGACCTAGGAGCAAACGCACGTTTTGAGTTCTATTCGCGAAAGGCCGGCGATTTTGTGACCACGTCGACTTTGCAGGACGCGGTCAACGACGCCGTGCGCGCGCGGCGGCTGTCCGACGCAAATATCAGCGAGGAACGGCTTCGCGACCTGAGCCGGGGCGTAAAGCTGGAAACGAAGAAGAT
>JAEZIT010000026.1 GCA_023436495.1 Acidobacteriota bacterium | reverse complement strand
CCATCGCCGTTGACCCTTATCGGCCCGCCTTGTACGAATGCGACGGGCATTCCGCTCGCATGCGTCGCAAGAACGGGCCCGGCGACCGATTTTACATTCGCCCCCGGTAACTCGAAACCGATTTTTTATTCTGGTAAGGACAAGAAGCTGAAGGTGTTCCTTCCGCCGATCGGGCTTACGAACGAGCCAAACCGGCAAGAGGTAAATACAGCGGTCAACGGGATGAACGGAAGCGTTTTCGGGACGGTCGAGAACGTCGCGGACGAACTGCCGTACTGGCTGCAAAATCCGAGGAATCTCGATCAGACTGTCCAACTACTTAAAGCAGCAGCGCAAGCCGCGGGAACGTATTGGGGACCAACATCGTCGCCGCCAACCACAGCAACAGGCGTCTACGGGAACTGGGCCGACGCGACGGGCATAACATTTATTGACCGTGACGTTCAGATCAGCGGTGACGGTGGTGGTATCCTTATCGTGACCGGCCAACTTAACTTTAAGGGCAATTTCAAATGGAACGGCCTGGTGCTTGTAACTGGGCCGAAAACAGCATCCAGTCCTGGCGGCTTCCTGCGAAATGGAGGCGGTAACGGCGAGCTTGCGGGTAATTTTATTGTCGCTCCGTATGATTCGTGGAGCCTAAATACCTGTATGCCTAATCCGCTGGTGCTGAATAAGCTGAATTGTTTCCAGGCACCGTATTATGAGATCTCCGGCGGTGGTAATTCGGACCTAGTATTCAACAGCCAGAACGTAACGAACGGCCTCAGTGGGCTTGGGAATTTCGTTAAGGGCGTCGCTGAGAAGTAGTAGAGGGAAGTAGGGGAGTATAAGAGTGGGGGAGTTGAGGAGTAGGCGAGCGATCGCCGCAGTTCCTCGGCTCCCCCACTCTTCTGATCCTTTCCGCCGTCACCCTTTTGTTTAGTCGGGTCGGTGTTCGAGGGCGAGTTTCAGGAAGTTCTCAAAAAGTACGCGGCCGTCGCGGGATTCGTTCGGGTGCTCCCAGCGGGTCGGGTTTTTCGACCAGTCCTCGAATGATTTTTCGAGGTGGAATTGCACGCCGTAGATCAACTGGCCTTCCGATCGTTTGACCATCATCTGGTTTTTGCAGAGATAGGACGAAGCAAGCAGCTCGAAACCTTCGGGTACGCCTTCGACCTGTACGCCGTGGTTCTGCCATACCCGCAAAATATCGTCGTCGCGGGTGTAGTCCTGCCAGACGCCGGATTCCGCGTCACGGATACCCTGGAAGATCGGGTCGGTGTCGTCGACGATCTTGATAAAGCGGTATTGGTATTCGACAATGCGATCGCTGCGTTTTTCGGCCAGTTCGAGGTTATCAAGCGTGACAAGCCGCGCGCCGAAGGCAGCGCCGACGAGCTGGTGTGCGCCGCAGATAGCGAGAACGGGAAGTTTCGTCGATCGAATGAATTTCTCGAATCGTTCGAGGTGCGCGGGATTGTAATAATCGAAATCGCTGAATGTGCCGCTCATAACGACAGCATCCGGCCGAAACGCCTTGGCAGCGTCGGCGACCTCGGACAAATGCACCGTCAGCGTTTTGGGGCTTTTAACAAGCCGTTTAACGTTCTGGGCGATATTATTGACCGCCATTGATGAGACGAACCGTTCGAATTCGAGTCGGCCCTTCATAGAGCCGTCCCAATCACGAAAAGCGAGTTCGGACGCATCGGATTCGTAGCGCAGAAGATCGTTTACAATTAGCACCTTGGCGTGCTCGATCGACTTTTCGATCGGTTCATAACGGCAATAAGTGCTTTTATTATAAGGAAATGGCAGGATCGCCAGCTCCGGTACGGTTTCTATCGCGTCAAACATAGCTAATTCGGGACTTTACGTCCTAAGGAAATTGTAACAAAAATTCCCTCAAACTCTTAGATGAACACAGCGTTAACTCCTTTGCCTGGTCGACGTTTTGAACGCGGGCATCAATTCGCCCGGGCCGATCGCGGCAATTTCTTCGCGTAATGCGCTGCAAAGTTCGGATCTGAGCCGGGCGGCGACGCGTTCGGATTTGCCGGCGGCGAGATCGTTCAAAAGCAGCAGCGAATGCTGCCAGGAGGTTTCGAGTTCATCGGCGATGGGGGATATCTGAGTAATGTCGTAGGGCACCGCAAATTCGGCACAGCCGATTCGCGCGAAGACGCGCAGGTACCGTGCGGTCGCAAGGTCGGGGGATGCGAACCGGCGCTTGCCTACCTTCAGCTCGATCCCGAGAAGAGTATAAAGGATCTCCGGAGCGTTCAGGCGTTCAGGGATCTCGAGTCGATAGGCGCGCGTGCGGCCGCCGCGGACCCTGGCCGCGTAAAGCTCCGGGATCCACGATTCGCCCAACTGTTCCCTGATACGATCGGCGATCTGCATATTTAAATATAATTAAGGGACCAAAACGATCCCTTAAAAATTTGGCGGCCCGGATTCGAGATAGAACGCTCGGATCACGCCAGCTATCTTATCATCGCGCTTATCGGCGCGCTCTGCGAAAACATGTCAATGATGCCGTCGCTGAAGATACCAAGATAGAAAGTGCCGATGACGGCGATCAGCAGCCCGACGGCGAACGCGGCCGGCATCTTCGGTTCGACCCATTCGGTCGTGCGGTCGCGGAAGAACATAACGACGATCAGCCGCAGATAATAATATGCACTGATCGCGGTATTGAGCACGGCGGCGACGACGGCGATGGTCAAAAGGGTATTGCCCGCTTCGAGAGCAGGCCGGAATACAAGGACCTTGCCGATAAATCCGCCCGTCAGCGGCATTCCCAGGAGGCTGAGCATGAACAGCGAAAGTGCCAGCGAAAGGACTGGGGCCTTGAAGCCGATGCCGTTGTAATCCTCAAAATCCGCACGGCGGTCGTTCTTTTGGCCGAGCAGCGATACGATGCCGAACGCTCCCATGTTCGTTACTGCGTATGCGAGCATGTAGAAGGCGACGGCGGCGATGGCTTCGTCGCGTGCCTCCGGCGTTTTCGCGGCGCCGGCGCCGATAAAGCCGACCATCGCGTATCCCGCATGGGCGATCGACGAATATGCGAGCATTCGCTTGATGTTGTTTTGCAGGATAGCGGCGACGTTGCCGACGGTCATGGTCAGTATCGACAGGACCGCCAGAACGGACATCCACGACCCATGCAGATAGCCCGCCGCCTGAACGCCGGCAACGAGCGGAAATCCGATGACGAAAACGCGCATGAACGATGCGAACGCGGCAGCCTTCGGTCCGGCGGCCATGAATGCGGTAACGGGCGTCGGGGCGCCTTCGTAAACGTCGGGCGTCCAGACGTGGAACGGAACGGTCGCCGCTTTGAATCCGAAGCCGACGAGCATCATCGCGGCCCCGGCAAGCAGAAGTGCCGGGAAGTTCGCATTAGAGACGCGCGCCGCGATCTCGGCGATATTGGTCGAACCGGTCGCGCCGTAGATCAGTGCCATTCCGTATAGCAGGAATGCGGATGCGAAGGAACCGAGGATGAAATATTTCATCGACGATTCGTTGGAGCGAAGATCGCCCTTCCGCATGCCGGCCATGACATACGTCGCGATCGACAGAGTTTCAAGGCCGAGGAATATGACGACCATATCGCTGCCGGCCGCCATCATCATCATGCCGAAGGTCGCAAACATGATCAGGGCGTGATATTCGCCCGCGGGAACGTCCTCAAGCTCGATCCAGACGGTCGAAATAAGGATCGTCATTGCCGATACGAGCAGAAAGACGAACGAGAAGCTCAGCCGCAGATTGTCGTGCGACACCATGCCGTTGAAGGCCGTAGCGGGCGTCGTATCGCCGGTCTGCCACATCATCCAAAGCAGGACGGCGGAAACGGCGAGGCCGATCAGCGAAATTGCACCGGTAACGGTACGCTGACGCGGAAAGAAGCTGTCGTAAAGCATCGCGAGTATGCCTGCGAAAGCGACAACGAGCTCGGGCAGAATGATCGAAATGCTTACGTTCGGATTAACTAATTCCATAACAAAAAGGTCGAAACCGGCGGACGCATGCCGCCTCGAAATATATTAATTGCCGGCCTGTGCATGCTCGACCGTGCCGCCCGCCTGATGAACGACGCGTTCGCGGATCGCCCGGATGGAATCTTCGCTGCGATCGAGGAAAGGTCGCGGGTAAACGCCCATATAGACCATCAGGAACAGCAGCGGGATCATGATCCCGATCTCGCGCCAGCTTAGATCGCTGAGGACCTTGTTCTTAGCGTTATTCACCTTGCCGAAAAATACACGCTGGACCATCCAGAGCAGATAGACCGCGGCCAGGATGACGCCGGTGCCGGCGAACATCGTCGCAATGTAGTTCCAATTGACGCCGTCGCCGATGCTGAGGATCTGTGATTTCCACATTCCGATCATGATCAGGAATTCGCCGACGAAGCCGTTAAGGAACGGCAGCCCGATAGACGACATGGTCGTGACGACAAAGAAAGTCGCATATATCGGCATCGGGATCGCAAGCCCGCCGAGATCGTCAATCATGCGCGTATGGCGGCGTTCGTAGATAAAGCCAACGAGGAGGAACAGGGCACCGGTCGAAATACCGTGATTTAGCATCTGGTAGAGCGCGCCCTGCATTCCCCATTCCGTGAACGAGAACATGCCGAGGACGATGAATCCCATGTGCGCGACCGACGAATACGCGACGAGGCGTTTCATATCGGGCTGGACCATAGCGACGAGCGCTCCGTAGATGATGCCGATGACGGCGAGAATTATGAACAGCCACGCCCATTCGCGGCTCGCTTCGGGAAACAGCGTGAAATTGAAACGCATCAGGCCGTAGGTTCCCATCTTCAACAGCACGGCCGCGAGGATCACGGAACCCGCGGTCGGAGCTTCGGTGTGCGCGTCGGGCAGCCATGTGTGGAACGGGAATATCGGCACCTTGATCGCGAACGCAAGAGCGAACGCGAGAAACAGCAGCGTTCCGGCTCCGGCAAGCGGTCCGGTGAAGCTAAGATGGCCTAGCTTCATCAGGTTGAGCAAGGTTACGTAATCGAACGTTCCCGTACCGGTTTCCGCTGCCGAAATGTAGTAGAGCGCGATGATCGCGGCAAGCATCAAAAGGCTGCCGAGTGCCGTGAAAATAAAGAACTTAACGGCGGCATATATACGGTTATCGCCGCCCCAGATGCCGATAAGAAAGAACATCGGCACAAGCGAGGCTTCGAAAAACAGATAAAACACGAGCAGGTCAAGCGTAACGAAGACGCCGATCATCGCGCTTTCGAGGAGGAGAAGAAAGATGAAGAAAGCGGTCCGCTTTTTCTCGACGGCGTTCCACGCGGATATGACCGCGATCGGCATCATGAAGGTCGTCAAGATGACGAGCCAGAGGCTGAGGCCGTCGACTCCGACATGATAATTCGTGTTTATCGTCTTGATCCACGGGACGTTCTTTTCGAAGAGGAACCCGTTCGCAGATTCGACGGCGCTGCCCGTCAGCATGATAAGCGACAGGACAAAATTCGCGAGCGTAAACGCGAGCGCGACCCATTTGATCTGCGATTCCTGCTTCCAGAACATCTGATGCCCCAGCGTCAGGAACGCGCCGAAAACGGGCAGCAGGATCAGGATCGTCAAAAGATTTTCTGTGATGAAATCCATTTCTTTCGTTCGTTGTCGTTAGTTCGCGGCTATACTTTTATATAAGCGGCGAACGACGAACCACTAACCAATCAGCTTGAAGCCGTAATAAATAAAATATCCGATCACCGCGAGCGCCCCGAGCAGGATGAACGCGGCATAGCTTCGGACGAATCCGACCTGGACGCCGCGGAACAGCCCGCCGAGCATCACCATAAAATGCCCGATGCCGTTGACGATGCCGTCAATGAACCCGAGATCGAAGCCCTTCCAAAGGCCTTCGCGCGAGAGCCGCGTGAGCGGATCGACGATATAGCCGTTGTAAAATTCATCGACGCGCCATTTTTCGACGAGTATTTGCGGCATTTTGCGCAGCGGCCTATTGATGAACGAGAACCAT
This sequence comes from Acidobacteriota bacterium, assembly GCA_023436495.1. Taxonomy (GTDB): domain Bacteria; phylum Acidobacteriota; class Blastocatellia; order Pyrinomonadales; family Pyrinomonadaceae; genus OLB17. The sequence continues at coordinate 39,435 of JAEZIT010000026.1, read as the reverse complement.
CCGATGGCCATACCGGCGATCGCGAGAATGACCGACATCCCCGCGAGAATCCGTTCGTTGCGGATCTCTTCCGGTGAATGCGCGTCATGCGAATCGGCTCCAGCCGGAGCGGAGGCGTAAAAATGTTTTACCTCTTTCTGCGGTACGGCGGAACCGGGCAGCATTACCGGAGCTTCGTGGCCGCCATGGCCGCCGACTTTGGCGATAACGGGCGATAACGTCTCTTCGAGAACGTGCGGGATGGCGCCGCCGCTCATTGCATAGGGAACGCCGAGAAAACCACCGACGGTCGAAAGTACCGCGAGCACGATCAGCGGAACGGTCATTGACCAGGGCGATTCGTGCGGTTTGAAATCGTGCGGCAGCGCGTGATGATCGTCGTGATCGTCCGAATGATCGATATCGCCGCCTTCGAATGCGTGCTCTTCGGCCTTTGCGGCGTCGTCAGCTTCGGTTTCCGGCAAATCGATATGGAACCGCTCTTCGCCCCAGAAGGTCATGACCATCATTCGCGTCATGTAGATCGCGGTTAGAATAGCCGTGATAACACCGACGATCCATAGCACGTAATTCCAGGGCTGCGGAATATTTGCCGCGGCGAATGTCCTGTAAAGGATCTCGTCCTTAGAGAAAAAGCCCGCCCAGATGGGGATCCCGCAAATAGCCAGCCATCCCATCATCATCGTAAAGAACGTGATGGGCATGTACTTTTTGAGATTGCCCATGCGGCGCATGTCCTGTTCGTGATGCATTCCGTGAATGACCGAACCGGAGCCGAGAAAGAGAAGCGCCTTGAAAAAGGCGTGCGTCATTACGTGAAAGATGGCCGCGATGAACGCGCCGACGCCGCATGCAAGGAACATGTACCCGAGCTGTGAAACGGTCGAATACGCGAGCACCTTCTTGATATCGTTTTGCGCAAGGCCGATCGTCGCGGCAAATATCGCGGTCGCGGCCCCGATGATCGCCACGACGAACATGGCGGTCGGAGCGTTCTGGAAAATAGCATTGGCGCGGACGACCATATAAACGCCGGCGGTGACCATCGTGGCGGCGTGGATGAGCGCCGACACGGGAGTCGGGCCGGCCATCGCGTCCGGAAGCCAGGTAAACAGCGGGATCTGTGCCGATTTACCGGTCGCACCGATGAACAGGAATATCGCGATGGTCGTAATGCCCCCGGCGAAGATGGCTCCGAAAGCGAAAGGGTCAGCGGCCATTTGGCCAAGAATGTTGAGAGAGCTTGCGACCTCGGTCCCGTCGACGACCTTGTCGTAGAAAGAGATCGAGCCGGTCATCGTGAATATCAAAAAGATACCCATCAGCACGCCCCAATCGCCGATGCGGTTCATGACGAACGCCTTTTTCGCAGCCTCACCGGCCTCTTTCCGCTCGATGTAATAGCCGATCAGAAGATATGAGCAAAGCCCTACGCCTTCCCAGCCGACGAACAACAGGAGGAAGTTATCGGCGAGCACGAGCGTAAGCATCGCGAACATAAAGAGATTCAGATAAGCAAAGAAACGATAGAATCCCTTGTCTCCGTGCATGTAGCCGGTAGCGAAAATGTGGATCAGCAGGCCGACGAACGTGATGAAGCAGACGTAAACCGCGGACAGCCTGTCCATTCCGAGGCCGAAGTCGGCGCGGAAGCCGGCGACCTCGATCCATGTCCATATCTGGTCCAGGACCGGCTTGTCGGCAAAGAGTGCGCCCGTATGCGGCGTGCCGATGCCGAATGCGATCATAAAGGCGACGATCGTCGATACAGCGACCGCGCCGCAGGCAACAAGGCCGCTGAATTTTTCGTTCCGCAGCCGGCCGCCAATGAGCCAGTTAATTACTGCGCCGGCGAGCGGTGCAAAGATGATGATGCTTAAGAGGTTATTCTCAACCATTAGTTTTTCGTTTAGGCCGAATCACGAGCTCACCGCCGCAATTCGGACAAACAGATCCCATGTTTTCGGTGCAGCGGGTGCAGAATGTGCACTCGTAGCTGCAGATGCAGGCGTCGCCGTCGGGCGATAATTCCGCGCCGCATTTTTCGCAGGCGTTTCTCATTTCGAGAGCCATAAATTCATACCCGAAACCACGCAGGCCGGGTGCGGTCCGGAGGCCAATAGCCTAGTTCTTCATAATGCTCGCATCGTCGACGTCGACCGACTGCCTGTTTCGGAAGAAAGTGACGATAATACCGAGCCCGACGGCTGCTTCGGCGGCCGCGACCGACATGACCATGAACACGAAGAGCTGGCCGGTAACATCGGCGTAATAACGCGAAAACGCGACGAAGGTTATATTCACGGCATTGAGCATCAGCTCGATACACATGAACATGCCGATCGCGTTGCGCTTGTAAATGACGCCTACGGCCCCGATCGTGAACAGGATCCCGGAAAGTGCTAAATAACTGGACAAACTTGGTTCCATCTCAAACTCGACTCACAAATCTCAATACAAGCGATGGGAAAATATCGGTGCGAAACACGAAATCGTTGAATTCCTATTATTGATTTCGCCTTTCCAATTCTTCGCTGACGACCAATTCAAGCTGAGGCTGGCTGAGCCTGCGTGAAAGAATGACGCCGCCGATTATCGCCATCAGCAACAGAACGCCCACGATCTCGACCGGCAGAAGGTACTCCGTATACATAGCAGTGCCGATGCTGATCGTGATGCCTACGGTCTGGGTTTCGTCAACCTCGTGCTTCGGTGCCTTCATTACGGCATAAAACACGAACAAGGTCTGCACGAGCAAAATAAGGCCCAGCCCGCCGCCGACGGCATATAAATACCTAAGCCGGTTGAGCGGTTTGTCTTCGTCGAGGTTCAAGAGCATGATGACGAAGACGACCAGGACCATGATCGCTCCCGCATAGATAAGGACCTGCACGGCGGCGATGAACGGCGCGGCCAGGGTCACGTATATGCACGAAAGCGATATGAATACGCCGACGAGCGAGATCGCACTGTACAGCGGATTCTTGTGATAGACCATGGAGATCGCGCATGCGATCGCAAGGCCGGCGAAAACATAAAACAGGGCAGTCGATGCCATAATTCTTCTTTTCAGCCGCGTCCGAGGCGGCATTGGGCGAGCCGGCTTCGCGGCCCGCACCAGATCCTAGCTATTCACAAAGTAAACAACGACGATCGTTATGATCACATTCAGCAACGCCAGCGGCAGCAGGAACTTCCATCCGAAGTTCATGAGCTGGTCGAAGCGGAATCGCGGCAGTGTTCCGCGAACCCAGATATAAAGGAACAGGAAACAGCAGATCTTCGCGATGAACGCAACATGGCTGACAAGCGCATACGGTATCGAGCCCGGTTCGAGAATGCGTCCCAGGCCAGGAACGTACCAGCCGCCAAGGAACAGCACGACGACCATAACGGACACCGTGAACATGTTTACGTATTCCGCCATAAAGAACAGGGCGAATTTAAGAGCGCTGTATTCCGTATGGAAACCGGCGACGAGCTCGGTCTCGGCTTCCGGAAGATCGAACGGCACGCGGTTCGTTTCGGCGAATGCTGAGATCAGGAACACGATGAAGCCTAGTATTTGCGGAATGATGAACCATTTGAACGGCGAATTGATCTGTGCGTGAATGATGCCGTTCAGATCGAGCGTGCCCGAGAGCATTACGACACCCAAGATCGACGCGCCCATAGCCAGTTCGTACGAGATCATCTGTGCCGATGAGCGTAGGCCGCCCATAAGGCTGTATTTATTGTTCGACGACCAGCCGGCGAGGGCAATGCCGTAAACGCCGACGGACGTTACACCAAGAACGAAGAGCACGCCAATGTCGATCTGAGCGATCGTCAGCGGCATCCATTGGGCCTGTTCCGCTATCCATGCGACGGCGGGCCCGATATATTCGATATCCGCAACGTACGGAACAAGCCAGCCGAGCGGGTCGGCAATGCGCGGGCCGAACGGATATACCACCATCGGCAGCAGAGCGCAGATCAGAGCGATCAGCGGCGCCAGGAAATACACGAATTTGGTCGATTTGTCCGGGGTGAGATCTTCCTTGAGGATGAATTTCAAAAGATCCGCGAACGGCTGAAACAATCCCCAGGGGCCAACGCGGTTCGGGCCGATGCGTCCCTGGATCCAGCCAAGGACCTTGCGTTCGGCAAGTACCGTGTAAGCGACGATCATCATCACTCCGCCAAATGCGGCACCGATCGCGACGGCCGACACGATAAACGGAAATGCAGTTTTAAGTACAGATTCCATACGAAAAAGGCTCTATTTATTCACTCCGATCAAGGCACGGTCCCGAACGCCGATAGCAGCGGCTTCGGCAGCGGCGGATTCCCGCGGCTTGCCATCGAGGTCAAACTGTACAAGCGGCGATAGAAGCAGGTTATCAGGCTTCGGATTGCCGTGCGCAAGCAGATGGAACTGCTCCGTTTTGCTTGTCATCACCGTCAGGCGGTGCAGTTTGTGGCCGATTCGCGGCGTTTCGAGGTTCTTTCCGCTGTCGTCGCTCATCTGGTCCGCGCGTTGTTTTAGTACGTCTGAATATTTCGACAGATCCGGTGCGGAATTGACCGCATGTTTGACCTGGACCGGGTTCGATTCGTCCTTGAGCATTGGGTAGCGAAGGCCTTCATATGCCGGAACGGAGTCCGCAAGGGCCTTGAACACCATAGATGCTGAGAAGTTGTAGCCGAAATCGACGCCCATTTCGCGGGCGATCAGCGTCGTGATGTGCCAATCGGGCCTCGATTGATGAAGAGGCAGGATGGCCTGGCGGACGCGCTGGACGAATCCGGTGTTGTTGGTAAACGTGCCGTCGACCTCGGCAAAGGATGCCGCGGGCAATATTACGTCGGCATGATCGGTCGTTTCCGTCTCGAAAAGCTCCTGAACGACGACGAAATCCTTACCGCTGAGGATCGAAGCGTCCTGCAGGCTGCCGCCGATCAGCAACGCCTTTGAATTTTTGACAACGTCCTCGACCGGACGCCTGCCGGGCGACATATCGGACGCGCCGACCGAATTGTTATATATCGGCAGCGGATGCAGCAGAACCCGGCGGTTTTCCGAGCCGAATTTTGCGGCGGCGCCGGCGAGAACGGCCTGTGCCTCGACCGAAAGGTCGCTGCCAATCATGATGATCAAATCGCCCTCGGTCTCGCCGATCGTCCTCAGGATGGCGTCGAAGGCATCTTGCTCGATACCCGATTTCTTTAGCAAGCCTGCATCGGCACTCCCCGTAAGCGCAAGCACGAACGCATCGTACGATCCGCGGTTTACGTGGACGAACTGCGATGCCTGAGCCGCGAGCCTTATCGGTGTCTCGTTAACGAGGATGAATTTTGCGCCGCCGTTACGGACCGCCTGCCGGATCTGTTTGCCGGTAAATGTCTGTTCCTCTTCGGGTTCGCCGCCGACAAGCAGGATCGTTTTCGCATGACGTATCTCTTTGTGCGTGCATAGCGGTGCACTCAGATTTGCGAACAACGGCGCAAGATCGAACCGGTCGGAAACAGCGAAATTCTCGGTTTTTACGGCCTCTTGTGCGAAGCGGCGAAGCGTGTAGACCGCTTCGTTCGTAAGGCGCGGGCTGGCGACGACGCCGACGGAACTGCCGGCAGCGGTAAACTTCTCGGCTATCATCGCGATGGCCTGATCCCACGTCGCCGGGATCAGTTTGCCGCCTTTCGAATAACGGATAAGCGGTGTTTTGATTCGGTCCGGGTGATCGATGAACCCGTGGCCAAAGCGCGCCTTTACGTCAAGGAATTCGCCATTCAGGCCGTTGACGTAGCGGTCACGGGCGACGATACGATGGACCTTGCCGGCGCGTGTGCCGATGCTGATCTGCATGCCGTCCGAACTGTAAACATCGGTAGAGATGGTCTGTTCGAGCTCCCAAGGGCGCGTCTCGTGGCGGTAAACGCCGTCGAGAAGTGTCCCGGTCGGGCATACCTCGATACAGTTTCCGCACTGCGAGCAGTTCAGCCATCCGCCGTAGGTGCCGATAACCGTGTTAACGCCGCGGTTACCCGCTTCGATGGCGTCTTCGCCCATCCATTCGTCGCAGACACGTGTGCAGCGTTTGCAGAGAATGCAGCGCTGCGGGTCATTAGCCACGATCGGCGAAAGATATTTTTCGGGCTGTACGTTCTTGTTTTCCGTAAAACGCTCTTCGACGTCGCCCCAATCGAAGATGACCTCCTGCAGTTCGCATTCGCCGCCGCGGTCACATACCGGGCAATCGAGCGGATGGTTGGCGAGGAGGAATTCGCCCATGGCGCGCTGCGCCTTTTCGATCTCGTCGCTTTCGGTCGTCACGACCATGCCGTCCGTGCAGGTTATCGTGCAGGACGTCTGCAGTTTCGGCATCTTTTCGATGCGGACCAGGCACATGCGGCACGAAGCCTGCAGCGCGAGGTCCTGATAATAGCAGAACGACGGGATGCCAAAGCCTTTTTCACGGCACACTTCGATTAGGCGGGCGCCTTTCTCGACCTCAAATTCTTGGCCGTTGATCGTTACTTTAATAAGTTCTGTTGACATTTAACCTACTGCGAACAGTCCTAGAGGACTATTCTTTGCTCTTTGATTTCGACGAAGCTTCCGCCGCGGGCGCGGTGTTCTTTGCCTTTTTACCCTTGGGCCGCGTTTTGCCGTAACTTCCGGCGAATATCTTGCCGCGGCGCGAACGTTTGTCACCTTTTCCCATCGATTTTCTCCTTAAACGTATACCGCCGGCCCGCCGTTATGGGGGCCGCGGTCGGTTGTAACTAAACTTTACCTAAACATTCGGCGCGACGCTGCCGTTCCCGGATGTTTTTTCGAAGAGCCATTTTCTGAACTCGTCGGGGAACTGCTTGATCGCGCTCTGTACCGGCCACGCAGCGGCGTCGCCGAGCGGGCAGAAGGATTTTCCTTCTATATTGTCGCAAATGTCGAGCAGGAGCTGAGCGTCCTCGGGGCGGCCGTGCCCGTCGGAGATACGATTGAAGATCTTGACGATCCAATCGGTGCCTTCGCGGCAGGGCGTACACCATCCGCATGATTCGTGCTTGTAGAATTCGCTCAGGTTCTTTGTGGATTCCATGATGTCCACGGTTTCGTCCATAACAATGAATCCGCCGGAGCCGACCATTGAGCCGGCTGCGACGAGGCCTTCATAATCCATGGCGACGTTCTTACCGAGGATCTGCCCGGAATTCATGATATAGACGCTGGATCCTCCGGGGATCACGGCCTTTAGCTTCTTATCATCGCGAAGCATACCGCCGCAATCTTCCATGATGAACTTTTCCATGTCGGCATATCCCATCGGCAGTTCGTAAACGCCGGGCTTTTTGACATGGCCGCTGACGGACCACAGCTTGGTGCCGCCGGATTTCTCGGTGCCGAGCGAACGCCATTTTTCACCGCCCATTTCGATGATCTGCGGCACTGCGGTCAGAGTTTCGACGTTGTTCACGACGGTCGGGGACGCATAGACGCCTTCGACGGCAGGGAACGGCGGTTTCATACGCGGATGGCCTCGGTAACCTTCGAGCGAGCTGAGCAGAGCGGTCTCTTCGCCGCAGATATACGCGCCCGCACCGGTGTGCGTGTGGATATCCATCGAGAATCCGGAGCCGAGAATGTTCTGGCCAAGGAAGCCGGCGTCGCGGGCTTCGGCGAGAGCAGCGTCCATGATATCGATGAGATACCGGTATTCGCCGCGGTAATAGATGTAGCCAGTTTTAGCGCCGAGCGCGTGGCCGGCGATGACCATTCCTTCGATCAGCGCGTGCGGGTCGCGTTCGAGAAGATAGCGGTCTTTAAAGGTGCCGGGTTCGGATTCGTCGGCGTTGCAGACCACGTATTTCTCTTTCGGCGAATCCTTCGGTACGAAGGACCATTTCATCCCGGTCGGGAAGCCGGCACCGCCGCGCCCACGAAGAGCGCTCTTCTTTACTTCTTCGATAACGTCGGCAGGCGACATTTTCAGCGCCGTTTTCAGCGACGCGTATCCACCCGTTTCCTGATACACCTTCAGCGTGTGCCCATCTTTGATGTGCATTCGCTTTAGCTGCAGCGGTTCGCAACCAATTGCTTTGATTTCCATAAAAGACAAACGGCTCGCGCCGATCTACTCGGGTTTTCGGCGATACTCGGATGTCAACATTCCGGCAAAGCCCCAATTCTCGAGTTCTACTTCGTCGATGACGATATGCGTATGCTCCGGTTTCTTACCGAGTACCGTCACAAGCGTATTTGTAATTTCCTCAACGATCCGCCGTTTTTGCTCTGGTGTCACACCGTCTTTTGTTATTCGGACGTTTACGTATGGCATATGAGCATTAATCAACCCAACGAATCCAGGATCTTATCGACCTGTTCTAAGGTCCTCGTGATTATCGAAACCGGCCTGAATTTTCAATCACGCTACTTATTTATCTTCTTGTCTATCTTTCGCACCAGCCAAAGAAAGAACGCAAAGCCCGAGATCACTCCGATTCCAATAAGAACCGTAACTATGGCCTCAAAGATTCCTCTGCCGATACTCTCACCGATCACTTCTGCCTGCAACAAAACAGCGAACATTGCTTAGGTAAGCGAATCCAGGATCTTGTCGACCTTTTCCACCGTTAGATCCTCGTGATAATCGAAACCTATCTGCATCATCGGCGCCGTACCGCAGCTTCCGAGGCATTCGACCAGCGAGACAGTATATTTTCCGTCCTCGGTCGTGTCGCCCGGGTGAATTCCCAGTTTGCTGCAAATATGGTCGGTGATCTGCGGTTCGCCCATGATCTTGCAGGACAGGGTCTTGCAGATCTGGATGTGGTGCCGGCCGACCGGGCGAAGATTGAACATCGAATAGAACGTGGCCGTTTCCCAAACGTCCGTCACTTCCAGGTTCAGAAACTTCGCCAAAAAATTCACGCCCGGATTGTCGATCCAGCCGCGTTCGCGCTGTATGACGAACAGCAGCGGTATCAATGCCGAACGGCTGCGTTCGGGCGGATATTTATCCAGGTGTGAACGCATTTCGTTGACCACTTCGGGCGAAAATTCCGCCGCCTCGTCGGTGTAAACTACTTTATCTGTGTAACTTGTCGGTGTTGCTGCTGCCATATACTTAGTGGTCAGTTGCCAGTGGTCAGCTGTCGGTCAGTCTGATGCCTGGACAGCAAACTGAGAGCTATCGATCTATTTCTCCCAGAACAATATCAAGACTGCCGATCACCGCTACGGTGTCGGCGATCATTTCGCCTTCGACCATTACGGGAAGGGCGGATAAATTTACGAAGCTCGGGCCGCGGAAATGAACGCGATCCGGTTTCGGACCGCCGTTCGACCTCATATAAACCCCCAACTCGCCCTTGGAAGCCTCGATCGGCATATATACTTCGCCCTCCGGGACGTTGAAACCCTCGGCCACGATCAGGAAATGGTGGATCAGCGAATCCATATGTTTCCGCATATCGTCGCGGTCGGGAAGTACGACCTTCGGAGCATCCGCTTTGATCGGGCCGGGCTTGAGGCGTTCTAAGGCTTGGCGGCAGATTTTATGAGATTCGATCAGCTCTCGCATGCGGACCATATACCGCGACCAGACATCGCCATCCGGTTCGGTCGGGACCTCGAAATCGTAGGTCTCGTAACCGCAATATGGGTTCGTGCGGCGGATGTCGACCTCGATCCCGCTGCCACGCAGGCACGGACCGGTCAGGCCCCAATCGATCGCATCTTCGGCGGAGATCACGCCGACGCCAGCCGTGCGGCTCTGGAATATCGTATTTCCCGTAACGAGCGTATCGAATAGGTCAAGAGCGTCCGGAAAATCATCCAGGAACTGCTTACATTTGAAATCAAATCCAGCCGGAAGGTCCATCATCAGGCCGCCGATGCGGAAATAGCTAGGCGTCATTCGTCCGCCAGAGGCCGATTCAATAAGGTTAAGGATCTTTTCTCTCTGGCGGAAGCAGTAGAAAAGCATAGACATCGCTCCGATGTCCAGAGCGTGCGTACCCAGCCAAACCATGTGTGAAGCTATGCGCTGCAGCTCGGTCATAAGGACACGGATGACCTGAGCTCGTTCAGGTATTTCGAGCCCGAGCAGCTTTTCGGCAGCCATAACATATGCCAAGTTGTTGCCGAGCGGATTAAGATAATCCATCCGGTCGGTAATGACTATGCCCTGCTGATACTTCTTATATTCGAACAGCTTTTCCATTCCCGTGTGCAGGTAGCCGATGTCAGGAATGGCCTTTACGACAAGCTCGCCGTCGAGCCTGAGGTCGAGACGGAGAACGCCGTGCGTCGACGGGTGCTGCGGCCCCATCGAAAGCGTCATCTGTGAATCGAGCGACTGGTCGAGAACCTCCGGCTGCCCGGGAATATATTCAACTGCTGTACTCATAAAAACAGTGGACTGAAGTCCTTAGTTCATGCTGTACGGTTCATAACCGCGCAGCGGATAATCCTTTCTCAATGCATACCCGTCGAAATCGGACGGCAGCAAAATGCGGCGAAGGTCGGGATGCCCTTCAAACACGACGCCGAACAGATCATAGGTCTCGCGTTCATGCCAGTTGGCCGTTCTCCAGACCGTGACGACCGTTGTAACGGTCGGGTCGTCCTCGCTGAGCAGGACCTTCAGCCGCAGCCGGTTATAGTGCTTTGTGGAGAAAAGCTGATAAATCACCTCGAACCGCGGATCTTCTTCCGGGCCGCGGTCGGCGCCGCAAAGGTCCGACAGCATATCGAATTCATACTTTGTCTTTAGTACCCAGCAGACGTCGACGATAAATTCGCGCGGTACGGTAATTGTGACCTCGCCGCGGGCGTCTTTAAAATCGGCGACCCACGATGCGTTCTCGGCCCGGAGCTTTTCGACAAATTCGTGTAAGACTTCAGTGCTCATTTAAAATCGTAATATATACCCGTCGGTCAAATAAAACTGCGGCGGGCCGCACGGCCCGCCCTGCAATAGTACAGCCGGTTACGACGACCTGCGGCGTTCGTGCCGCGACGGGATCGTGTAAGGCCTGGAAACCTGGTTCTGTGCGACCTCCACCTCGGTTTCGCGTTCCAGGGCCGTGCCCTCGGTGACCGGCAGCGTGCCGGGAACCTGCGACAGCCGCGATTCCGGTTCGAACGTGTCCTGGCGGTCCTTGACCGATTCGTTCATGATCTTTTCCTGCAGCATCGTGATCGCATGGACCAGCATTTCAGGACGCGGCGGGCAGCCGGGAACATAAACGTCAACGGGGACGACCTTGTCGACACCCTGTACGATCGCGTAATTGTCGAAAACTCCACCGGATGTCGCGCATGCGCCCATCGAAATGACCCATTTCGGCTCGGGCATCTGGTCATAAATTCGGCGAAGCACCGGGGCCATCTTACGCGAAACACGTCCGGAAACGATCATTACGTCTGCCTGCCGCGGACTTGCCCGAAATGTTTCCGCGCCGAAGCGCGACAGGTCGTTGCGCGAATTCACGGAATTCATCATCTCGATAGCGCAGCAGGCGAGGCCGAACGTCGCCGGCCACAGGCTTGATTTACGAGCCCAATTGACGACGGCGTCGAGCTTTACCGTGAGGACATCCGGCAGCGATTCAAAAATTTTATTCTCTAAACCCATAATCCCTTCAATTTACGGCCGAGTATTCGGACCGATCCGTTCAGGCCGCTTTCTTTAGTTCGACGGCGGCTTGACGCTTACGGTTTGCCATGGCTTTTGCTTCGGCCCTAGCTTCGGCTCGTGCAGCAAGGCCCCAATCGAACGTTCCTTTACGCCATACATATATGTAGCCGACGATCAGCGTGCCGATGAATATAAGGATCTCGATCAGCGCGATCGTGCCGTAGGCAATGGCCGACCCGGCCTCGGCCGCAATAAGTGATTTGAACGCGACGGCGAACGGCACCATGAAGAGGACTTCGATATCGAAAAGCAGAAATATAACGGCAACCGTGTAAAATTTGATTGAAAACCGCGAGCGGGCCGTCCCAACAGGGTCTTTGCCCGATTCGTACGGCATAAGTTTGGTCGCCGTCCGCTTTCGCGGGCCGATCAATTGCGTGACGAGAATCTGGCTCACGGCAAAGCCGGCGGCCACCAAAAACATCACGGCGATCGGCGCATAATCAGTCAGATCAAAATTTGTCATCGAAACCTCGACGGATACTCTATTTGCTGGGTATGATCGCAAAAATGCCCAACACAAAAACAGCGAAATTGAGAATTTTGGCGCAAACTCAATCGTAAGTTAAGCGAATAGTAGTGTCAAGGCACTGAAGCTGCTTGAATTCTTCAAAATTAGCCTCAATTTTCAGTATTTTCGCGGGCTATCGCCGCTTACCAATTATTTGTTGACCATCGTCATTGGCGTATGATAATTTCGTTAATGGATAGAGGTTTACACTTCTGCTTTCTAACAGCTCGCCTTTTAGCAACTCCGACAAATCGTGATCACTGGCTTCAACACAGACATTGAATTCGAAGGTGTTACTTACCACGTCCAAACCGAGGACAAAGGAATGGACACACCGATGATCCTATCGCTGGTTTACAACCGCGGGACGATCCTGGCGAGCAAGCGATCGCCGTACGACGACCTGATCGAAACCGGATTCGACGAAATGGTTTTGGCGGAGCGGCTGCAGAAGCAGCATAAATTGATGTGCGCGGCGATTAAGGCCGGCCGTATCGAAGACCTTAAAGCAATGACGGCGAAGAATTCGGCGTATTCGCCCGCCGCAGCCGAAGATGGCGAAGGCAAGAAGCCGAAAGTGCGGAAAGCGGCAAGGAAACGGGCTCCGGCAAGCGCCGACACGCTCGAAGTACTTTCTCCGATCGCGAAACCAAACATACCGCTCGGACTGGAGGCCGCACAGGTTGACGGCGTGCCGCCCATCCCGATGCCGACACATATTTCAATTCCTACGCCGCTCGTTCCAAAGCACAATCTGATCTCATTGTCGCGGCAAGTAAGTATTATCGAGGAACATTCGGTCCTGCCTGAAGATGCGGTTGCGGTAATTTCGGACCAAGTCACAGAAAATGCAGCGCCGACGGGACGGCTGCGGATAGAATTTATCGGTGATTCCGACTTTAAGGGCGGCGAGAATAAGACCGTTTCGGTAAAGGTCAGCCGCGGCCGTGATCGAACCGGGATCAGCGATGTTCAGGTGATGATAAAGATCCTCGGGTCGAGCTTTCGGCCGGTGATCTTTCATTCGATGACGGACGACAACGGACTTGCCCGTACGCACATGCAGTTTCCGCGTTTCAGTTCCGGCCGTGCGACGATCATGGCACGAGCCCTGAACGGCGGAGAAGAGGTCGAGCTTCGCCGGCCGGTGTATCCGGGCTGATCGAGCCGCCCAATGCTTTCGTTCCAATAAAATATTATAATGTTCATGTGATAACTGTGAACATTAATGGAGAAAAGAAAGAAGTTCCGGGCGAGATCCGCCTTTCGGAGCTTTTGTCGTTTTTGTCGCTGCCGAACCAGCGCGTAGCTATCGAATTGAACCGCGAAGTTGTCAGCCGAAAGGATTGGGAGACGACACAGGTTCGGCCGGACGACAGCATTGAGGTAATCCATTTCGTCGGCGGAGGTTAGGCCGAACGGTGCGAGAGAGTTTAAGCAAGCGGGAGCCGTTATGATGCTGCCCGCTTTTTGTTTTTTTAAGGCCCGCGGGGCGCATTGCGTTCCGGCCGTCTTTGCGTAAGAATCGTTCATATGTCTGACATATTTTCATTAGCCGGAAAGGACTTTAACTCACGACTGATCATCGGCACGGGCAAGTATCGTTCGCACCAGGAAATGCAGGCGGCTCACAAGGCTTCCGCAGCCGAAATGGTCACGGTCGCTGTTAACCGTGTGCCGCTCGACCGCAAGACCGAATCGTTTCTCGATTATCTGGATCCGCAAATGATGATCCTGCCGAACACGGCGGGCTGCTACGACGCCGATCACGCGATTCGGACGGCGCGGCTGGCACGCGAGGCACTTGGGACCGAATGGATCAAGCTCGAGGTGATCGGTGATAAGGTGACCCTGCTCCCTGACAACGAACAGACCCTCGAAGCTGCGAAAGTGCTTGTAAAAGAAGGGTTTATCGTCCTACCATACTTTACCGACGACCTGATCATGGCGAAAAAGCTGCTTGATGCGGGCTGCCCGGCGGTGATGCCGTTGGCTGCTCCGATCGGTTCGGGAATGGGCGTGCAGAACCCGTCGAATCTTAGGATCATGAGGGAACAACTGCCGGATGCTACGATCATCGTTGACGCGGGCGTCGGTGTGCCGTCCGATGCGGCGATCGCGATGGAACTGGGGGCCGATGCGATCCTTATGAACACGGCTATCGCCGAAGCGGGCAATGCCGAAGCAATGGCAACCGCAATGAAGCTCGCTGTTCAGGCCGGAAGGATCGCTTATAAGTCGGGCCGAATGCCTAAGAGGCTGTATGCTTCGGCGTCCAGCCCGATCGCGGGCGCGATCAAATAGGTTCGAATTCGGCCACCACAGGAAGATGATCCGATGCTATCAGGGCAGTCTTGCTGCGGTGCAGGTATGCGTTTTTCAGTTTGAAACCGGTGTCAAAGTAGACATGGTCGAGATGGACGAGCGGGATGATGCCGGGATATGTTCGGTTCGTGCCAAGGTGCAGTTTGGCATCGACGCTCTGAAAGTTCGCGCGAAATAACCGCGTCGTGATGCCGCTGATCCATTCATTAAAATCACCGGCAACGATTCGCCGCCCGACCAGGTGGGGCTGGTGAAGAACATGTCCGGCCAGCAGTTTGTGGACCTGTTTTCGGCGTTCGAAATACGATGTGCCCATGTGAATATTCATGAAATGCACGGGCCGGCCGGCGTCGAATTCGATCTCGGCGTGCAGACAGCCGCGGGGTTCGTATTTTGAAACGCTGATGTCGTGGTTGCAGGCGTTTTTGATCGGCAGGCGGCTCAGGATCACGTTACCGTATGCTCCGCCGTCGATCAGGCGGTTTTCGCCCTTTCGGAATTCCATCCCAAGCTCTTCGGCGATAAATTCGGCCTGGCGGTCGCGGCGGTCCGGTCGCGAATGCGACAGCACTTCCTGCAGCGCGATGACGTCAGCATCAGTTTCGCGAAGCACGTCGACGATCCTCTCCGGCGAGTATTTGCGGTCCATTCCGACGCATTTATGAATGTTGTATGTAGCGATCCTAATTGTTGTCATCAATGATCTCGGTAACTTTTGATGGCTTTAAAGAGCGTTGGGATCGCCAGAATAAGCAGCAGGACGATGAGCGGAAGAGAAGCACCACGCGGAAAGAACGCGAGGAGGATCGCGTAGGTTAAAAGGATCATGCCTGCAAAAAAGAGCAGCCGCGATTCCGCCGGGCCCAGATGCGATTTTTTAGCAATGGCGGAACCGATCGATGTCGCGGCGTTGATCGCGCCGGCCGTTGCCTTGCGGACGCTGCCGCCGCCCTTTCTGCCGCGGCGCCGGTTCTTAGGTTTCCGGTTAGTGGTGTCTGAAAGTACGATCTCGGTCGAATTTTCAAGGTCGCGAAGAAACATCTCGTTCATCTGACTGCCAAAGTCTTCATCTTCGACGATGACATCGAGTTCGTAATTTCCGAACCAGCTTGCGATGTTCATATTTGAGGACCCGACCCGTGAGAACCTGCCGTCGAACACAGCGGTCTTCGCGTGGACCATCGTGCCGTTCCATTCGAAGACCCGTATGCCCGATTCGAGGAGCGAACGATAGGTCGAACGTGTCGTGTCGCGGATGATAGCGATGTCGGTCGCCTGCGGCACCAGTACGCGCACATCGACGCCGTCTATAGCGGCGCTTCTCATCGCCTGCAGGTACGATGGGACACCGACGAAGTACGCGTCCGTCAGCCACATGGTCTCACGTGCGGCGGCGGCAAGGAGCTGGTCGAAGCGATAGATATGGGCGCCGGATGGAGCACTTTTTACAATGCGGACGTTCGACGTGCCGGCGTCAGGTATATCACTTCGCTTTGCGAGCCGTTCCGGTTCGATCCGAGGCCCCATCGTCGCCCAGACATCGGCAAATGCGTGCTCGACGTCGGCCACGGCCGGGCCTGTGACCTCTACGCCGGTATCGCGCCAGGGCGGAGTGTTCGTCGAAGGATTTCCGACCCAATCCTGGCCGACGCAGAGCCCGCTGACGAATGCGATTCGGCCGTCCACAACGAGACACTTCCGATGGTCGCGGCTGAGGACGCCGAGCGGGTCGGAAAGCCGTGGCGGATTATAACAACGCACATCTACGCCGCCTTGCATCAGGCGTTTCCAGAACCTGCGGGACGTGCTGAATCCGCCCATCCAGTCATAGATCAGCTTTACCTCTACGCCTTGCTGAGCCTTTTCGATCAACGCGTCGGCGAATATGCGTCCTTGTTCGTCGTCGTGAATAATATAGCTTTCAAAATAAATGCGGTCTTCGGCCGACCGGATGGCATTCATCCACGCAGGGTAGTTTTCTGCTGCGTCAACCAGCAGCCGTATCGAGTTGCCGCCGATGAGCGGAGCGTCCGTCACGCGTTCGAACGACTCGTCGATGAAATCAGCGCCAATGACCGGAAGATCGATCGCCGGATGTTCGCGGTCTGCAATTTTTACGGCCATAATAGGATCGCTCCACATCAAATTATACAGTGAATACGGCAGCATGCGGAAGATTCCTGTATTATTGAGTTAGATACCGTTATGAAGGCGATCATACTCTTTTTTGGAGCTACGGCCGATGCCGTGGGCCGTCGACGGCTCGAACTAGACCTGCAGCCGGAAACTACGTCGGCGGCCGTCTTCGAGCGAGTTGCCGAACTGCACCCGGAGCTGCGCGGCCGCAAATTATTGTATTCGGTGAACCAGGAATATGCCGGCGGCTCGGAGATCATCAACGATGGCGATGAAATAGCCGTATTTACCGCCGTGTCCGGAGGTTAGATGGATTTTACCGAACTGACGACCGATCCTATAGAAATCGGCTCCGCCGCTCGCCGCAATGTCCCCGAAGAATGCGGGGCGACGGTCACGCTCGACGGTTATGTTCGTAGATTTACAAGAGGCCGAGAAACGTTGTACCTCGAGTATGAAGCCTACGAACCGATGGCGATCAAGGAAATGAAGAAACTGATCGTCGATGCTCGCGGCAGATTTGAGATCGCCAGTGTCGGCATTATCCACCGACTTGGGAAACTAGAGATCGGAGAGACGAGCGTCGCGATCACGGTTGCGGCTCCGCACCGCCGCGCCGCTTTTGAGGCCTGCGAATGGCTGATCCGTGAGCTAAAGCGGACGGTCCCGATCTGGAAAAAGGAAGTTTATGCTGACGGCGAGACTTGGGTTGAAGGCCAGGAATAGCTTATTCCGCGGAGCCCTCGATAAATCGCTTCTTCGCCGCTTCGGCGGTTTCATCGAACAGCATTTCAAGTGCCGCGTTCGTTCCCCTTAGGCCCGCGACGACATTTTCGCCCCAAATTACATAGTCGATCCGGCGCTGCATGTCCCAATCCTTTGGCGGATTGTTCGTCACATCGCGGATATTGCTGATCTTGTCCGCGATCTTCACGAGTTTTGCTTTTCGCGATAGATGCGGCGCATGCTCGACCTGCAGGCGTTTGCGCTCCGGTTTCGGCAGAGACTTGTCGTCCGTTACCTCGGCGACGATCGATGCGACCTCTTCGCCCCAGCGTTCGGCTATCTCCTCACGCGTGACGCCTACGTCCTCGACCGTGTCGTGAAGAATGGCAGCGATGAGAACGTCGTAATCGTCGATACCGCCGACATTGGCGATCATATTTGCGACTTCGAGCGGGTGGTTGATGTAAGGTTCGGCGTTGCTGCCCTTTCGGCTATGGCCCGTGTGTTTTTGAGCGGCGAAACTTGCGGCTTTTAATAGTTGGTTTAGGTTATTCACATTCCAGTATATAACAGCGTGTCAATTTTCCGGAACGAATTGTCAGGGCGGATGCCGGGAGGCGCAAAAGATGAGTGGATGGGCGTCAAGCAAACAAAAATGACGGGCATGAGCCCCGTCATTTAAGTACGATCTACACAAATCCGCTTATTTAACTACCTGGATCGCAAGAGTTTGTTGTCCGGTGATAATGAATTCTGAAGGCGCGATCTCGTCTTCCGTAACGATCGTCTGGACAGAAGGTTTTACGCCGCCGACTGTCCGGTCGTTATTGAGCGTTGCGAGCATTGACGGAGGAAGGTTCGGCATTTCGCTTATTCCAATAATAGCGCCGCTGGTCGTGCGGAACGTCTGTACGTAAAGGTGGTCCGAAGTCTTCATCTTATTGATCGTATCGATCAATTCAGGCAGATTTTTCGGCACGAACTGTTGTATCGCGGCGTTCTGCTGTATCGAATTTCCGTCGGCGACCATTATCGACAGCGGGCCGGCGGGCGTGTCTTCGGGAATCTTAACGGGAATTCGCTGGACCAGCACCTTGCCCGAATCGGTCCGTGCGAAAGCCTGGACCTCGACTGTCTCGCCGGGCCGAACCTGTGAACGGTCGACGGCGATACGCTCGATCGACGCGGTCTTGCTGCCGTCAGACGAAGTGAAATTCAGCGTGATGCCGCCGATCTCAAGCCCGTCGAAACGGCTTCGCAGCAGCGTGCTGACCGGTACGGCGACCGAGCCTGCAGCAAACTGAGAGGCCTGCTGGCCCGCAAACCGGCGGTTGAGTTTGATGGGCGGCTGGCCCTTTACCGCTACCTTGCCGGAAAGTGTTATGGTCGAATCGCCGATGCCGCGTTCATTGGCGATGATCGAATTGTAAACCGCCATGTTTAACAGCAGCGGCGTCAGCGTATCGTCTTTTGCGACTTCAAAATTAAGTGTTTCCTTTCGGCCGCGGCTGGTGACAAGCTCGATCTTTACAGGGATCATCTTTGGCGCGACGCCGAGTTTTCCGAAGACGCCGGTGGCCCTGTCCTGCGTCATACTGCCGACCATTGATGACGGAACGGCGAGCTTGAACGAATTATTGATGTTCGGGATGACGGTGACGACGCTCGATTCGGACATCGGGAGGTCCGAACTGCCGAGGCTGAGAAACGGATGGCCAAACGCGTATACCTTTTCGCCGTCACGAAAGGTCACGGTACCGGCCGCTGCGAGACTGAAATCGCCGCGCGTCAGATGCATCGATACGGAATCGCCGCCTACGAGCGTTGTTTCGTCAGCGGGCTTCATCGGAGCGATCCGTGAGGCTCCTCCAGCAGCGTTGACCGGCAGAAGGCCTGCGGACATTAGCTGCGGTGCAAAAAAGTCGAGCGTCTGCTGCGAAAATCCGGAAAACGTAAGCGGTGTGGCGATGGGCTGAAACGACTGCCCGGCAACGGCCGCTAGTCCCGAATTTGGCGACGAGGCAACGACGGCTCCGGACGGACCGCGTTCAGTTCCGTGATCGAACGGTAATGATGTCGATGCTAGTTCGGAAAACGAGATGGCCCGAGGTTCCGCAGCTGCAGGGCGTGAAATCTCGTTCTGCTCGAATATCTCGATCATCTGCTCGATCGGCGTTATGCCGCAGATCGGCTCTTTCGAAAAAGGGAAGCTGTATGAGATCGCGCCGACAAGTTTTCCATTTATGTAAACCGGCGATCCGGACATTCCCGCGAAAACGCTGGTCCTTTCAGCATTGCCGCCGCTCAGACGGCCGACGATCATGTCCTGATTCGGGCCGATGCCGCCGGGGACTACTCCTAGGATCTCAACGTTGAATTCCTCGGGTTCGCTTCCGCGGAAAACGGTCTTGGCGGTTCCGCGCATTCCTTCCTTCAGTTCGGACAGCGGCATAAGATCGGTCTTCACCGAGCGCGTGCCGGCATTACCGCTCTTTACAGCGTTGATCTGTGCGAAATTACTGAACGAAAGGGTCAGGATGATAGCTAACGGAGACAGGTAACGCGCAATTTTCATCGTTAAAAACAACTTCCTTTGGGAATGCCGAATATGTTACCATTTTAGGCAGCATATCGAAAGCCTTTTTCTAATGGGCTTTCAGTAAGACTCGCTTAAACCGTTTCCGGTTGCACAATCTTTAAAACCCGCTGTATATGGCTAAAGTAAAGCGTTTATTTCTAAGTTTTTATCGTCTATTTTTGCCCGCAGTTATCGTGCTGGTACTTGCGGTCGTTTCAGGTTCGGTTTGGCTCGTCCACGAATCGTCACAGCCGCCGCGTGCACCTTATTTGGTCAGGCCCGAAAAATACGGGTTGCTTAGCTCGCGCGGAGCTCAGATCACGGACGAGTCGTGGAAGAACCAGGATGGGACGCCCGCCCGCGGATGGCTGCTGCGCGGAGCCGAGGGTTCGCCCGGCGTTATCCTGCTGCACAAATACGGGGCCGACCGATCGTATATGCTGAATCTCGGGGTAAAGCTGAACGAGGCAACGAATTTTACGGTGCTGATGCCGGACCAGCGCGGCCATGGCGAAGCACCCGCGGTAAATTACTCTTCGTTCGGCAGTAGGGAAGGCGCAGACGCGATCACCGACATCGCCTATTTGCGTAGTTTGAGAACGCCCGCAAACACGCCGCTGGTCGGACAGTCGATCGGAATATTCGGTATTGAAATGGGAGCGACGGCGGCACTGGCAGCCGCAGCCGCAGACCCGACGGTACGGACTCTCGTGCTGGATTCGGTGCCGCAGAACACGGACGCGGTCCTCGGCGCGGCGGTCGATAGACGCTTTCCGTTCGCAAGCGCTGTCACGTCAAAATTCGCGTCGCTCGGGACGAGCCTTTATTTTTACGATGGTTCGTATGAAGAGAACGCCGGATGTATTCAGGCACGAACGGTCGCGGCTCAGCGTGTATTGGTACTTGCGGGATTGGACGCTCCAGGATTTCAGGAATCGTCGATGAAGGTTGGCAAGTGCTTCCCGCCGGGCGTGAACGTCGAATCGCAGTTGGACCTTAGCCCGTCGGGCTACAGCATTATGAACGCGTCGGTCGACCGGTCGCAGGCATACGACCAGCGTGTAGTCGAATTTTTCAAATCGATGATGAATTAGGCATTAAAGGCCGATGTCCTTGCGGGCGTGGCCGTTCGTCCGGGATATCTCGTGGATATCGGCGCTCTCTTCCATTTTGGTTACGGCTTGCTGCAGGATCTCGCGGAGCTTTTCGAGGCGAAGCGAGGCCTGTGTCATTTCTAACATCGCATATTTCATTTCGTTCTCGAGATTGAAAGCGGCGGTGATGAGAAATGATAGAAGTTCGGGCGTCGTACGCGGTATTTCGGGAAAACGGCCGCGGCTGCCGCTTATTTGAAACGCGGCCTTGGCGACGCGTTCGAAAAGTTCAAAAACCTCGTCTGCCAGCGGCTGCAAAACGGATTCATCTTCTGCTTCGTCTTCGAAAAATTCTACATCACCAACAAAATACGGCTCGCCGGTCTCGACATAACCGAGCAGGCGAAATCGAATAACGCCGATGCTTACGATATTGGAGCGGCCATCGGGAAGGGCCTCGGTCTCGCGGACCTCCGCTACGCATCCGATCGAGCCCCTCGCCGGTTTATCGATTCCAGGCGATTCCGTGTTGACCGTGACGACGCCGAACAAATTCCGCTCTTTTTCAATGTCCGCGAACAACTGTCGGTAGCGCGGTTCGAAGATGTGGAGAGGAAGTACCTCGTTCGGCAGCAGTACGAGCGGCAGCGGAAATAAGGGCAGGTGCCGGATGCCGTTTACTTTTTCGAAAGCTTCAGACATTTCTCAATTTCATCCCTGTCCGCCTATAACGGTGCCGAGACCTTTTGTTCCAGGAAATCCACGATCTTCTCCGGCGGTTCGTCGCCTAGAGCAAGGCGCTTGGCGCCAATAACGGCGTCGGATATCGTGTCGGCCCTGGCTTTAAATCGATTATCGCGGATCACGAGGTCTTCGATTACGCGGCGTTCCAGCATTTCGCGTGTGGAATCTTCGTCGACGTCCGCGGCGACGGCATATTCGACGGGAACCGAATGGTTCTTTATGCGAACGTGCAGGGCCTTCGCCATTAACTGTATCTCGTCACGGATCTTCTGCGTCTCGAGCAGCGAATTCGGAAATCCGAGCCTGCCGCGAAGAGTGACTTCGACGATCGGCTGCGGCTTGCCATGTTCGGCAACGCGGACAGTGAGCTTCGCTTCTTTCAGCAGATCTTCGGTGATGTCCTTCGGGTCGGCGTAATTTGAAACTTCGAACGAAATACGCTGGAACGGCCGCTGACGATAATCGCGGACATGCGTTGCCGTGACAGTGTTGTCATCGGCAACCTCGACGAGATAGGCGCCGCGTTCTTCGCGATATTCGTCGATACTGGTAATTTCGAGCGAACCGGGATTAAAGACCCAGTTATCTATCTCAAAATGCTTGTGAGTGTGGCCTAGTCCGACATAATCTGTGACGGAACGCAGTTCCTGCAGGGCCGCGATCGAGAGAGCGGGCAGCGGATGCGTTTGATGGCCTTCGACATCCGTGTGAAGCAGTAGGATATGGAACGCGCCTTCGCGTCGGTTTTCCGCGATGGCTTTGGTCAGCATCGGGATCGCCCAGTTCGCGGATGCGCCGTACCAGTCCGAACCGAAGATCCTTGCCCGTCCGATATCGATATAACCGCCCTTCGCACCGTTCCACGGTCGATAGGTCAGTTTGCCGTCGATGTTGGTCGGTTCGAGTAGATATAAAAGATTCCAGTTTGCGAGCGAGCGCAGCCAGCTATAATCGCTGTCGTTGTGTTTTTGGTCATGGTTGCCTTCGATCGAAACGACGGGAATTCCCGCATCTTTTAGCATGCTTAGGCCGGCGAATGCGTAATTCATTGTTTCCGGCGGAACGCTTCGTTTATGAAAGAAATCGCCGCACATAAGAACGAAATCGACGCGTTCGTCGATGGCATAGCGCTTGAGGACGTCGATCCATGAATCGAAGAAATCGCGCGGGCTTTCTGCCAATTGGTACCGGGTGCAGCCTAAGTGCACGTCGGAAATGTGAAGGAATTTCATTACCTAATTCTAACATAAGTAAAAGGGTGTTGCGGATGGGGCGCCCGTTCGTGTTAGATTATCAGCGATGGAAAAGGTCGTATTGATAACGGGAGCATCAAGCGGTATCGGACGCGAGACCGCAAAGCTTTTTCAGGCAAAGAACTGGAAGGTCGCCGCGACAATGCGTAGGCCGGAAGAGGCCGCAGACCTGCAAAAGATCGCGGACATTGAATGCCTGCGTCTCGACGTCACAGATGCCGATTCGGTCCGCGGCGCGGTCAAAGATGCGATCGAAAAATTTGGCGCCATCGATGCGGTCGTGAACAACGCAGGCTACGGCCTGTTAGGCCCGTTCGAAGCAGCGACGAACGAACAGATAGAAAAACAGCTTGAGACGAATCTATTGGGTGTAATGAGTGTCTGTCGTGAAATGATCCCGTATTTTCGAGGGAGAAAGCGCGGAACGATCGTTAATCTTTCATCGATCGGTGGACGGGCGGCTTTGCCCTTTTCGAGCTTATACATTGCGTCGAAATTCGCGGTCGAAGGTTTCACGGAATCACTTCAATACGAGCTTCAGCCGTTCAACATTCGCGTGAAACTAATAGAACCGGGACCGATCAAGACGGATTTCTACAGCCGTTCACAAGATGTCGCCAGGCGCGAAGGGCTGACAGCTTACGATGAGCGGTTCGGGCGGTTCATGGCATTCATGGACGAATCCGGCGCGACGGCACCTGACGGTACGGTCGTTGCGCAAGCAATCTATGACGCAGTGACCGACGGGTCAAACAAGCTTCGATATGGGGTGAACACCAAAGGATTGCTGGACGCGCGGCGCCTGCTGCCCGACCGGCCGTTCTTCGCTTTGGTTCGCAAGATATTTTTGCGCTAGGAAAATCGGGCCATCCGTGACAAACTGTATACGGACTCTCCAATTTGCCCGTCGCCGACGGGAATATCGAATCCATTAACGCGGTCGAACTCTCAAATTTCTTAGATGAAAATATTACTGTATAACCCAGACAATGGCGTGACGCGCAATTTCATGCCTCACCTGTGGATGTTCCTTCTTCAGTCGATCACTCCGGACGGACACGAAGTCCTGCTGATCGACGGCAATGCCAAGGCGATGTCGAGCGAAGAACTGGTCGAATTCTGCCGAAAGGAAGAGATCGGCTTGATCGGGATCGGGGCAATGACCAGGATGATCGCCCGTGCTTACAGAGTTGCGGATGCACTCCGCGATGCAGGATTTAAGGTGGTTATGGGCGGGCCGCACGTCACCGAATGCCCGGACGAAGCGCTCGGCAAAGACGGCGGTCCGCGTCACGCGGATGCCGTGGCTCTCGGCGAAGCTGACGAGACTTGGCCACAAATGGTGCGCGATGCGGCAAACGGTGAGCTGAAGGAAGTTTATACGCCACAGGTCGATGAGAAGGGCAACGATAAGAAGCCTAGCCTGCAGCCTTATCCGAATATTCCCTGGGAATCGCTCGACCTTGACCAATTCAGCCTTGTGCCGCCGATGTTCCGGCCGATGCTTTCAAAAATGGGAACCGGCTGGGGCAAGTTCTTTGTCGTGCCGATCGAGACCGGCCGCGGATGCCCGTACGGCTGCGAATTCTGCACGGTGACAGGATTTTTCGGTGATTCTATACGGTTTCGGACAAACGAGAGCGTCATTGAGGAGTTGCTGCGGCTAAAGGCGCGGGCACGCAAAGAGAAAGGCCAGGTCGCTGTGTTCTTTATTGACGATAACCTTGCGATAAACAAGAAGCGGCTGAAAGGTCTGCTTCGCGAGATCATTGCAGCAGATGCGCAGTTGCCGTGGGTGGCACAGATCAGCGCGAATCTGCTCGGTGACGATGAGTTGGTGGACCTGATCGCCGAAGCCGGAGGTAAATGGATCTTTATAGGTATGGAATCCATCGATCCGGCGAACATGGCCGACGTCAACAAGAATTTTTCGAAGCCTGCCAATTATAAGGCTGTGCTCGACGGGCTCGCCCGGCGAAATATCTACGCGATCACATCGTTCATTTTTGGAATGGACAATGACACGGTCGGGGTGGCAGATCGGACGGTCGACGAGATCGAAAAATGGTCGCCCGGCTTGCCGGTCTTCGGACAATTGACTCCGTTTCCGGCGACTCCACTATATAAACGCCTTCAGGATTCGGGCAGGCTGCAGCGGCCAAAGCACTGGCTCGATTTTGCCCCATTTGTTATGGCCCATGATCCGCTGAAGATGACGATCGAAGAGGCGAAAGCGGAGACGTTTTCGGCTTGGTCCCGGTCGTACGGCCCCGAACGTAATTACCAAGCAATGAAACTCTTGGCGAATGCACCGATAGAAACACGCATCGGCCATTTCGTTGCACGCATGTTCTTTCGCGGAATTTACTTTCCGCAAATGAGCCGAAGCGCATGGTTAAAACTCCTATTTCAGAATCGGAGAACTATCTTTGAACTCACCCGCGAAGGGTTTGCAACTTGGCGACGCGCAGCAAAACGGCGACGGAACGGAGTACCGATAGCAGCTTCAACGCCGACTTCGGATTAAATTCGCAAATAAGTACGACCTGTATATATTATGGCCGGCTATGCATATTGCGAGCCGGCTTTTCTATTGCCTCGGTAAGTCGCAACCTTTTTGTAAGTACGGTACGCTGAATGACATACGGCTCTGGTTAAAACTTTCTAAACTAGCTCATCAACAAAACGATTGGCTCATGCAATAGGCGCGCTTCCTTATTCTGAGCCGTACGCACGGTCCGAAGGCTTCGGCAGGCTTTCGGACAGAGCATACCCCGGTGGATATCCGTGTTATCTATCGGGGATTTTTTTATGCGCACACGGGCTTTTAAAAAGTCGCTGCGGACGCAGATATCACCAAGACAACCGCGTCCGCAAATGCGAGGAGCATGAGGTTATGTTCAAGTAATTTCAGTTGTGAACTGAATGAAACTATTGTCAGCCCATTCCTTAGGTATGTAAGTATGGAGGCATACAATTGTGGAAAATCGCTAACTATTTCGCTGATTCTCAAGCTTTATCGGATTTCCACAGGCTTTCTGCCAAAGCTCGCTAGCAGCGGGGCCAAACGTCGGACGGTGCGGTCATGCAAGTTAAGGTTGGACGCCAGGATGCCGTTATGGTTTTGGAGATTCTCGAGGTCGTAGCGGATCGGGCGGCCGAACAGATCCGTCAAGCGTCCGCCGGCCTCTTCGACAATTACCTGCGGGCCGCAGGTATCCCAGATCTTGGAGCGAGGCGACAGGTGAATGTACATGTCGCATATCTGTTCAGCGATAAGCCCGATCTTGAGTCCTACTGAGCCGCGCCGGACCTCTGTACGGATACCGAGTTCGGATGAGATGCGGGAAGTTTTGGAGCTTCGGTGGTGACGAGAGACGGCGAGACGGACCTCCGAATAATCGGATGTATCGGAGACCAGCAATCGCTCGGTTTCAGCCGATTGCTTTATGACGAACGCGCCGCTGCCCTTCACGGCGTAATACATAAGGTCGGGCACGGGAATATAAACAACACCGAGGATCGGAACGCCGTTGTCCGCAAGACCGATCTGAACAGCGAAATCACCGTTCTTTTCGACATATCCGGCTGTGCCGTCGATCGGGTCGATTATCCACACGCGCTGCTTTGACAGACGATGCGTCGGATCGTCGAATTCCTCTTCAGAAAGTATGGCGTCTACGGGAAAGGATGCAGCGAGGCCGTCCACGATGATCCTGCTTGCGGCACGGTCGGTTTCGGTTACGGGCTCGTAGTAATTGTCGACGCCGAGTTTTTCTTCGGCGACTATATCGTGCTTGTAGTGATCGAGAATTGTCTTTCCTGCCGAGCGGGCGAGTTTCAGAGCGAGGTCCAGTTCTTTTTCCAGCATCGATTCTAATTTAGCACACTCGATCTATCGGCCATTCGCGGCTTCCGTGATCCCGCAGCGAGGACAGATAAGTGAGGTCCTTGAGCTGTCCGTCCATTTGGCCAACGCGACGTGGGTCAGGCGAGGAGCTTTTCCTTCGGATTCGCCTTCACGTAAAAGTCGGGAATGAGTTTCACCGCCATCGTCTTCAGGAGACAATTCGCGTTCACATTCTTTGCAGACCCAGCCCAGGCCGTCGTTATAAAATCTTTTGAGTTCCTTCATAAATAAGCGCAAAAAGGCGGCCGCGATCGCGCAGCCGCCTTACCGATAATTCTTTATTCCTGGAAGCTGCGCCGCGTAGCCGGCCGTCCGTCGGACTGCGAAGCTGTCAACCTAAGCGGAACGTTCGACGTCCGCCCATTGCGGAACACCTCGACCTGAATGGTCTGACCGATCTGTCGCTTGTCTAAGAAACGATAGAGATCATCGAGATTGTTCATTGGTTCGCCCTCGATCTTGGTAATGATATCGCCGAGTGCAAACCCAGCCTGATCCTGCTGCAGGCCGCGAAGGCCAGCGGATTCTGCCGCGCCGCCCGGCATCACGGTACGGACCAAGAGGCCCTGCTGAACCGGCAGACGCATTCCCTGGGAATTCAGCTGATCGACCGGATAAAGTACCGCGCCGAGCTTAGGCCGACGAACCTCACCAAATTCTATCAACTGCGGAATAACCCGTTTTGCGGTATTGACCGGGATCGCGAAACCGACACCGACGGAACCACCGGCGGGCGAGAGGATCTGCGAGTTGATACCGATCATCCGCCCATATTTGTCGAGAAGCGGACCGCCCGAATTTCCGGGATTGATCGATGCGTCGGTCTGAATGGCAGCATCGATCGGACGATTGTTTCGCGCTCTGATCGGGCGCTGCAGCCCCGATATCACACCCGTCGTAAGTGTGCGGTCGAGACCGAATGGATTGCCGATTGCAAGCACCTTCTGCCCGACGAGAAGTTTGTCAGAATCGCCGAGCGGTACAACGGTCAGGCCGCCGGCAGGCGGGTCGATCTTGATCACGGCCAAATCAGTGTCGGGGTCGCGTCCGACAACCTTGGCCGGATAAACATTCTCACCGCCGAAACTGACCGTTACCTTTTGTGCATTCTCAACCACGTGGTTGTTGGTCAGGATGTACCCATTCGAATCGATCACAGAACCAGAACCGTTGCCTTTGCCTTCCTGAACGTCGCCCCACCAATCCTGCGTATATGACGTGGTATTGATAAATGCTACGCCGGGCGAGATGGTCCTGTAGACCTCGATACTGTTCTGTTCGTCGTTGGCTGTCTGCGGATCGGAGATACCGGCCGGGGCGGATTCAGCGAGCGCTATATTTGCAGGGCCGCTGGGTTTCCATGATCCAACCGAGAAGAAAAGTATTGCGGTGGCCCCAATTGCAACGATCGCCGTCGCAAAAGCCAGAACCAAGATCTGACGAGCTGATAATTGATATACGGAGCTATTGGGCATGTGAAATTTCCTCTTTCTCAGATATAAATTGCAAGAGTTTGATGCAGAAATTTTAACATATCGTTGCAGGAACAAATACAACGGCGTCGTCGCGTTTGTTTCCGAACTGAGATGGGTGAAGGCGTGCTGTTTAGCGAGACTTCAGGCGAAGATCGCGAGAATGCTTTGTGTCCAGTGAGCAAGGCCGTCGATCGTGGAATCGGTAACTAGGCCGAAGGCCGAAAGGCCGGTGAGGAGATGTATGCCCATCAGGCTGATGTAAATGGCGAGAGCAGCCGCGAGGCCATAACGAGCCAGCCTCATGTTTCCCCATCTAAAAAGGACGAATGCGGCAGCGGCGCCGATAAAGATCTTAACAAGAAGGAACGGGGCGTTGCCGATATCGAGCAATGTCGCCATTAATTGGTTGCCTTCGGTAGCAACGCCACTGCGGACCCAGACAATCGTAAGAAGCGCATCAAGAAGATTCAGGCCGAAAAGTAGAACCACCTGCTGGAAGATATGCATTATGACCACCCTCTGAAAAAACTTGTTTAACGCGTGCCCTAAAGCAGCAAAACCTCCGGAACGATCCGGAGGTTTGACCACTTGTGAATGAAATGAAAAAGACTGTCTGCCGGAATAAACGACTAATCGGCCCGGATTCCAGAATTTTTCTGCGACAAAAAATTTTCACGATTCTACACCCGGAGTGGTATCCTATGTCAAGTAAATACAGAAGGATTATTCAGATATCGGACAACGATTCGGAACACGCGGCAATCATAGTGCGCGTTCCGAGCCAGTTGTGGCCGGGTGCGTTTTTATCAGTCGATAGAATTGGAGGACAGTGATGAAAAGTATTTTCAAGATCAACGTTTTAACGACATTATTTGTGCTGATGTTGACGGCCGGAGCCGCCGAGATACTGGCACAGAATTACACGGTCGCGAGCGGCACCCGCATCCGTGTAAGAATGAATGAAACGATAAGCTCGAAGACCGCGAGGGTCGGCGATACATTTACGACGACAGTGACGGAGCCGGTGTATTCGACGAACGGCACAGTGGTGATCCCGACCGGAAGTACGATCACCGGCAGGGTGAATTCAGTGAAACCCGCTAAAAAGGGCGGCGATCCGGGTCAAATTGATGCCAGCTTTACGCAGGTTCGCCTTCCGAACGGAGTTTCGCGGAGCATAAACGGATCATTGACGGACCTGCAGAGCGATGACGCAAAGAGCGACAACGAAGGCACGGCAAGCGGCGATAAGATGAAGAACCGCAAGATCATCTTCATCGGCGGCGGCGGTGCCGGCGGTGCGATCCTTGGTGCAGCGATCGGCGGCGGTAAAGGTGCTTTGATCGGCGGCCTGCTTGGCGCGGGTGCGGGGCTTCTTGGTGAACGCCTGACGAAGGGAGAGGACGCTGAAGTTCGCTCCGGTACGGAATTCGGCGTATATCTGAACCGAGCAGTTTCGATGCCGAGATTCAGAGAAGGCGGCGAGACGGTCGATCGCGGCGAAGTGCCCGCAGGCGGACGCACATACGTTGTGCGCTCCGGGGATACTCTAGGTAAGATAAGCCAGCGGTTCTATGGAACAACACGCCGCTATATGGAAATATACGAGGCAAATCGCGATAAGTTGAGAAGCCCGAGCAGCATTGAAGTAGGGCAGCAGCTTATTATTCCGTAACCGCACAATGAGCGAAATGCAAAAAGCCGGAGCGATGGCTCCGGCTTTTTGCATTTGATGAAAGAGATCTACTGGTTGGCCGATTCGCCCAGTCGTTCGAGGTGTTTTACTACTTTTTCGATCAACCAATTGGGGGTCGATGCACCCGCCGTAACGCCAACGCGTTCTACTCCCTTCAGATCAGCCGCATCGATCTCATCCTCAGTTTCTATAAGGAAGCTACGTTCACATTGTTCCTGGCAAACGGCAAGCAGTTTAACGCTGTTCGACGAGTGGCGTCCGCCGATAATGTAGAACGCATCGACCATTCCCGCAAGAGCCCGCGCGGCTTCCTGGCGGTCGCGTGTTGCCGAGCAAATGGTATTTACGACTTGTACCTCGTCATCGGTTTTGGACCTGACCGCTTCGGCGGTGTCGAAGAAAGTCTTTGCCTTAATGGTAGTTTGCGCAACGACAAGTGGATTTCGTAGCCGCGGCAGCGAATCGACCTCGGTCTCGTCATGGATAACAAAGGCGTGGTCGGGAGCGTAACCTTTTACGCCGATCATTTCGGGGTGATCGGGGCTGCCGACCACTATGACATGGCGGTCCTGTTCAGCGGCGCGGGCGGCAAGCTTTTGCACGCGCGTGACGAAAGGACAAGTCGCGTCGACGACCTTCGACGCTTTTTCTTCGAGCTCCTTTTGGACCTGCGGCGTTACGCCGTGTGCTCGGATGACAGCGGTCTCGCCGCGGCCGATCTGTACCGGCTCGCTGATCGTCGAAACGCCATGCGAACCGAGCCGCTGCATTTCCTGTTCGTTGTGGATCAGGGGGCCGAGCGAACGGACAGTGTCGCCCGCCTCAAGCGCGTCTTCGACCATTTCAACGGCGCGTTCGACGCCGAAGCAGAAACCATATTCATTTGCGAGTAAAACTTGCATAATCAAACGCCAATTCTAACAGAATAGCCGAAAAATCTAAACGCCAACGGTATTTCATCGGATCGGTTCGCGCAGCATGATATCGGCGGTTTCGAACGCCCGCTGAGCCGCTTCGGGGTTCGAGTCGCGAAGATTGGCGACTTGTAGCAGAGCCTCGCCGGTGCGAGAAAGCAGGCGGACGAGATCTCCTTCCTCAGCCTTCGTCCGGGCGACGAGATCATTCCATTCCATTCCGTCCGCCCAGCGTTCGGCTGCCGCGGCGGCCGAGAAATTTATCTCTTCGGCGGGCTCGATGCCGAATTTCCATTCGATCTTGGAAACTTCGTAAATAATGTCTTCGAACTCGGCAAGTATATCGACGAGCGGGTCGGACAGATACAGTTCGCCGTAATTTCGCTCGGAATCGGCAGCGAGCGATGCCATTAGACCCGCAAGATGCCGGTGCTCCAGGCCCTCGAATATTCCGTGCCGCAATGCTTCGCCAACGAGCAGCGGCCGGTCGACGCGGACGTCGGCCAGCCATTTACCGGTCGGCGTGACCTTTTCAGCAGGGAAATCGACATAGCCGAAATGATCGAGCACCATTGCACGGCGTTCGAACGGAAGCCAGATGTCGCTACGCAAGATACGCACGTCGCGTTTCGTCCGCTCGATCCTCTCGACCGCTTCGCGGTTTTGCCATAGGAATTGATACGCCGCCTGTTTCTGTTCACCGGAAATATCTGCCGGAAATATTCGCTCGACCGAAGAATTCAAAAGCTGCGCCGCGTCGTCGGTCCCGGCGGCTTTGAATTTCAGCTTCGGCTCGGCGAGCGGCGGATTGCTTCCTTCGATCGTTTCCATGAATGCTTCATCGAGATCGTCGCCGCGAAGGCCGTAAACTTTTTCATAGACGCGGTTCACGCGTGATAAAGGAAAGCTCGCACCGTGGCCGTCGTCGCGCATGGCGGATACTTTTTCGCCGGAGACGTTCAACACAATGAAAAAACGCTTACCGCTTCGGCCCTGCGACACTAACCGGCCGGCGATCACATTGTCCCGAAGCCAATTATGGCGGAGCTCGGCGCGCGTGGCGGGAAGGCTTTCATTCAGTCGTGTGGACGCGGCAGTCAGACGTTCGAAACCGCGAAGGTCGTCCACAGTGAAGCCGAATTCGTTGCCCCCCAAAGCAATGTTGAGATTCTCTTCGAGATCGTTGGCCTCGCGTTCCATTTTTTCCACCTTTCGTCTGGTGTCTCGGAAGGCAAAGCTTTTCTCGGCGATCTCTCGGAGATGTTCAAAATCTCCGAAGGCGTCGAGAAGGTTAAGCAGACTGGTGTAGGTCGCGCGGAACCGGCTTTCGAGTGGATCGGGTTTGGTTTTCAACAGTTCAGCGATCTTTCGTGGATTCTGAAATTGTCCCGGAGCGAGGATGACGAAACCGACGTTGTCTTTGCCGCGGCGCCCCGCACGTCCTGTCATCTGCTGGAGTTCGTTCACGGATAGCGGGCGCCAGCCGTCATTGCCGCGCGTGTCGGCATTGCTGATAACGACGGTACGAGCGGGAAAGTCGACACCGGCGGCCACAGTGGATGTTGCGAAGATCGCGTTGAGCAGCCCCGCAGACATCATCTTTTCCACCAGCAGCTTCCACGCGGGTATATGTCCGGCATGGTGCGATGCGACGCCGGCATTGACCAATATTTTGCGATGTTTGTGATTTCGAATCTCGGGATTGTCGACAACGTAAGTGTCGAATAATGCCTGACGACGGGCTTGCCGGTCCGGATCGGTCTTCTGCGAACGGTCCGCGGCGACCTCTGATGCGGACTCGTCGCACTTTCGCCTGGTGGGCATAAAGACGATGGCGGGAAGCAAGTTCAATCCGCGAAGCGCGGAAACTAGCCGATGCGGAGGAATCTCAGGAGCCCGACCATTCATCATAGGTATTATAACGTATGAAAGGATTTATGGGCATTGACGGCGATCACGTTTGATAATGGCGTCGGTGAAAACTAAGATTGCAGGTGTATGAAGAAATGGCTGGTTCGCATCGGGATCGTGGTATTGCTGCTGGTTGGCGGCCTTTTTACGCTTGCTTTCTGGATGGACAGCGGCGAGGCGGTCGTTTCGGGACACGTGCTGAATGAGGCGGCAAAAACGATCAAGCCCGGATTCGAAGGTACGCCCGTCGATCAGAACGGCGCGTTCATGAATCTGGAATATCCGTTCAAGTCAAAGATCCTTGACCTTCTCAAATGGAGAATAAACGGCAACCCGCAGGCCGAAGAAAAGGAGAATGACACCGAACGTCTGCCGATCGCCGATCCGAACGAGTTTTGGAAGAGCGATCGCGACGGAATTCTTTGGCTTGGGCATGCGTCGTTCTATATAAGGCTTTCGGGAAAGGGAATACTGATCGATCCGGTATTTGGCGATCCGTCCTTCATTACGCCTTATCTGCATGTCCCTTCGCCGATCGACGTGATCGACCGTGTGGATTACATACTGCTTTCCCACGATCACCGCGACCACACGGACGAGCCTACGCTTCGCAAGGTTACCGCGAAATTCCCGGACGCGATGCTGCTTGCAGGATTGGGAACGGAAGACCTGCTTAACGAATGGAAAACGCCGACGAATCCGATTCAAACGGTCGGCTGGTATCAGCAGTTCAACCTCCCGGATGACGAGGTAAAGATATTTTTTATGCCCGTTCGGCACTGGTCGCGGAGAGGGCTGACCGACATGAATAAACGGTTGTGGGGCGGCTATGTTATACAGAACAGCGACAACACGATCTATTTTGGCGGCGATAGCGGTTATGGTAGCCATTACAAGGAACTTGCAGAGTTGTTTCCGAAGTTAGAGTTCTTTATCATCGGCATCGGCGGATACAGCCCGCGATGGTTCATGGAGCCGAACCACAACACGCCCGAAGAAGCGATCCAGGCTTACACCGACGCGAAGGCGACGGCGCTGATACCGATGCATTTCGGGCGATTCAGTATGTCGGACGAACCGCCCAGCGAACCATTGAAGCTGCTGAATCAAAAGGCCGAAGAGCTGGGTATCCTGCACAAGATATTGTCACTCGATATTTACGAAAGCACCGATTGCGGCTGCAGTAAATAGAAAACCAAGCGGAGAGGGAAATCTATGACATCGATGGATCGGCGGGCGTTCATTCTGACGTCGGCCGCGGCGGGGACGGGTATATTAATGGCAAAGGGAAGAATAAAGGCAGACACAGCCGCAAACGGCGCATCACTTGAGATAGAAGAAGCGACGGTCGCTGCGTTGCGCACCGCGATGGAGAATGGTTCGATATCGTCGGCGAAGTTGGTCAAGGATTATCTTGAGCGAATCGATGCGGTGGACAAGAAAATAAACTCGATCGTAGAGATAAATCCCGACGCGGTTGAAATAGCCGAGAAACTCGACGACGAACGAAAACAAGGAAAAATACGCGGACGAATGCACGGCATTCCGGTAGTGATCAAGGAAAACATCGATACCGCGGACCGCATGAAGACGACGGCGGGAAGCCTAGCGTTGATGGACGCGCCGGCGCCGAAACGCGACGCGTTCATTGTTGAGCAGCTCCGCAACGCCGGTGCGGTGATCATTGCAAAATCAAATTTGAGCGAATGGGCAAATTTCCGCTCGTCCAATTCATCCAGCGGCTGGTCAGGCCGCGGCGGACAGACGCGAAATCCTTATATTCTGGATAGAAATCCGTGCGGGTCATCGTCCGGCACAGGAGCGGCGATCGCGGCGAACCTGGCGGCGGTCGGCATCGGTACGGAAACCGACGGTTCGATCGTTTGCCCGTCGTCGATCTGCGGGATAGTAGGCCTGAAACCGACCGTCGGGCTCATTTCCCGCAGCGGCATCATACCCATATCGCACACGCAGGACACGGCAGGCCCGATGTCCCGGACGGTCGCGGACGCCGCCGCACTGCTGTCGGTTTTGACCGCCGCGGATAAGCACGACAGTGCAACGGCCACAAATCGGGGCAAAATAGAAGCCGATTATGAACAGTTCCTGACAGCCGACGGTTTGAAGGGAGCGAGGATCGGTGTTGCCCGTGATTTTTGGGGTAAGCGGCCGGAGGTCGACGCGATCGCGGACAAGGCCCTTGCGGCGATGAAGGACGCGGGAGCGGTCCTCGTCGATGTAAAATTCCCGACGCTGAAGAAATTCGGCGATGCGGAGTTTCAGGTGCTGCTTTACGAATTCAAGGCGGGCCTGGAAAAATATCTGGCGGAGCGAGGCGGAAAATACAGGACGCTGAACGACCTGATCAAATTTAACGAGGACAACGCCGAACGCGAGATGCCGTATTTCAAACAGGAAATTTTCGAGCAGGCCGCAAAGAAAGGCTTGCTGTCATCAAGTCAATACCAGACGGCATTGAAGAAATGCCGGCTATTGTCGCAAACGCAGGGGATCGATGCTGTTGTCGTTGAGAACAAGTTGGACGCGATCGTCGCACCGACAAATGCGCCGACGTGGATGATCGATCTCGTGAATGGCGACTGCGGCAGCAATTATGTCTCCAGTTCATCGATAGCCGCTGTGGCCGGATATCCTAGCATTACGGTTCCTGCCGGATCTGAGAAGGAATTGCCGATCGGCGTGTCATTCTTTGGCCGGGCATATACGGAACCGCAGCTTTTACGCGTTGCGTACGCTTTCGAACAGGCCACAAAAGCTCGCCGCGTTCCGAAATTTCTGCCGACAGCGGCTTGATGGCCTCTATCGCCTCGATCGTTCCGACAGCCGTCTGAGGCCGTCGAGGATAAGGATGTCATCGACGGCATCGATGGCCGTTGTTGCACCGGCGAGCATAGATGCGTATCCGCCGGTTGCTACCGTCTTTGCATGCATTCCAAGTGTGCCTTTCATTCTCGCGACGATACCTTCGATGAGCGCGACTGAGCCGAAATAGACTCCGGAACGGATCGAATCAACGGTCGTGTTTCCGAATATATTTGCGGGCTTTTCGATCTCGACAACAGGAAGTTTTGCGGTCATCAGATGCAGGGACTCTGCCATCGTCCGCACGCCCGGTGCGATGATACCTCCGAGATATTCACGATCATCGTTCACCGCGTCGATCGTGAACGCGGTACCGAGGCTGCATACGATCACGGGCGCGCCGTATTTGTCAGCGGCGGAGAAAGCCGCGACCAGTCTGTCGGTTCCGGCGGCGCTCAGCGGCTGATAGTTTATCTTTAAGCTGAGATCCCAGGAATTGTCCACGACTGCCGTTACGATCCCGAACCGCGATTCCACGTATTTCTGAACCGCCTGATCGGCATTCGGCACGACC
Organism: Acidobacteriota bacterium; assembly: GCA_023436495.1. Taxonomy (GTDB): domain Bacteria; phylum Acidobacteriota; class Blastocatellia; order Pyrinomonadales; family Pyrinomonadaceae; genus OLB17. Next base: position 3,078 of record JAEZIT010000026.1, on the reverse strand, counting down.
GAGCATAAGATAGCTGACGTTATCGAAAGATCGAGCGAATTGCCGATGGCATCAGCGATATTTTCGGCATCGTCGGCGCTGCCGGTATGGATGGAAAATTTAGATACGAGCGTATCGCCGTCGAAAACTCCGAATTTGGTTGAAGAGTTTCCAATGTCGATCGCAAGGAGCATTGTCGAAGCGGTTTGAATTTTAACGGAGATCGGTCGCCGAACGGATCAGCCCTGCAGCGGCAGGCCGTCATAGACTACCTGCCAGCCATTCAGCTTGCTGGTCCTAAGGCTTTTGGAGAACCATTCCTTTGCCTTTTCGGGGTCGTCGTAGATCTGGACGGCCGGCTTTTCTTCGCGAGGATCTACGCGGCAAATTGCGGCGCCCTCCGATGCGGACTTGATGCAAAGAAGCGCGACCATATTGTTCTTGCGAAGCACGGCCGTGCGCACCAATACGTTATCGAGTTCATCGTCGAACTCGTCGAATTCCTGCAGGTCTTCCTCGAAATCATCGAAGTCGAAATCAGGCTGAAAATCAAAATCGTCACTCATAAAAACATCGGGCAAATACCACGTTACACCGTCATGGGGTAAAGTTCAACGTAAATCGTCGGCAGGCCTGAGTTTTTCGATATCTCCGGCATGGACGGTATAAAGAGTACCGTCCGCCTTACGAATTCGGAGGGCGCCGTAGGCATTAAGGCCGTCGGTGGTGCCTTCGACGACATCGCCGCCGCTGAACGCGCGGACGGCTTTGCCTGAAAAATAAGTGGATCGGCGGCGCCATTCGTCAATTATAGCGTTACCGCCGTCGTCGGATTGCAGTAGATGATAGAAATGACCGAGGTTATGTGAGAGCTGCTCCAGAATTTCGGCAAGGCCGAGTATTGACGGCGCTTCGGCTTCGATAGACGTCGCCGAATCTGCGAGGCCGGGCGGAAAGTTGACAGATTTCAGATTGACCCCGATCCCGACGATAACCGCTTGTCCCATAGGGGTTTCGGCTGCTTCCGATAGTATTCCGCAGATCTTCTTTTCGTTTACAAGTATATCGTTGACCCATTTGATATCGTTGGCGATGCCGATGTCTTCGAGCGTTTTCGAAACTGCGACGCCTGCCATCAATGTGATCAACGTCATGAACCGCGGCGGCAGTTTTGGCCGAAGGACATAGCTGACATAGAGGCCCGACCCTTTAGCGGAAACCCAGTTCCGGCCGTGCCTGCCGCGACCCGCCGTCTGTTCGGCCGCAACGATGCATAGCCCTTCGGGCGCGCCGCCGCGTGCTTGATTGAGGGCTTCGGTGTTTGTGGAATCGAGGGTATCGAAATACAGGACGGTGAATTTCATATCGGCCGCCAGAGCGAATCGGCATAGAAGCGTTTCGTGTCAAAGAAGTTCTTTTCCACGACGAAACCGCTGTCAGCGGCGAGGTTGTCGATCATCTTCAAGGAGTATTTCTGCGAGATCTCCATAAATACCGGTTCCCACTGCTCGAAATCGAAGCTGCGGCCGATCGCCGAGATGAAAACGGATTGCTTTTCGCGGCTGATCAGAAACGAGCGCGCCGCGCATTCGTTCGGGCGGTAGAGCGCGTAATGAGAGAACTTGCCGACATCGAAGTTGCCGCCGAGTTCGCGGTTGATACGTTCGAGAAGATTGAGATTGAAAGCCGCCGTGACGCCTTGCGCGTCGTCGTAAGCCTTAACGATAACGTGCGGATCCTTTTGCAGATCGAAACCGATAAAGAGGAGATCATTGTCGTTCATTACGGCGCGGATACTGCGGAAGAAATCGACGGATTCTTCTCGATTGAAATTTCCTATATTCGATCCGAGGAAAAGTATGATCTTCCGCCGCGAAGACGCCGACCGGAGCGATCCCAGAATGCTGAAATAATCGCCGTGCCGAGGCCTGAAATCGAGCGTCGGGAATCGCTCTCTGAAACTCGTTGCCAGACTGTCGAGCGCTTCCGTCGAAATATCGATCGGCGAATATGAAAGGCTTGCATCGGCATTAAGGAAATGTTCGATAAGAACGGCAGTTTTGGTGCCGTCCCCGGCGCCGAGCTCGATGAGGTCGAAACCATCGGTGCCGTCGGCAAACGATGCCAGGATGTCGTCCGCCTGATCTGAAAATATCTCTAGCTCCGAACGCGTAAGATAGTATTCGGGCAGCTTCATTATCTCCTGAAAAAGGCGCGAACCTTCGTCGTCGTAGAAATACTTCGACGAAAGCGATTTTGGCGTCGATGATAGGCCGTTCAGGACGTCATCAGCGAACGTCGTCGGTTTTGGTGAGCCGGAACTCTGCATAGATCCTATTTTGCAAGCCGAAGGCCCGTGAATTGCCACCGCAGGTGCGGATGAAAGAAATTGCGATACGTACGGCGGCTGTGGCCAGGCGGCGTCGCGATCGAGGCCCCGCGCAAGACCATCTGATTGATCATAAATTTACCGTTATACTCGCCAACGGCGCCCGCGGCTTTTTTGAACCCGGGATACGGCAGATACGCGCTGTTGGTCCATTCCCAGCGCAGGCCGTAATCTAAATGACGGCTGGCGGCTTCCCATTCGAATTCGGTCGGAAGCCGCATCTCCCGCCATTCCGCGAAGGCGGCGGCTTCGTAATACGAGATATGGCAAACGGGTGCGTTAGGGTCTAGCCTTCGCAGTCCGCCGAGCGTAAAGCAATGCCATTCGCCGTCGAGGTTGTGCCAGTGCATCGGCGATCGGATTTCATTCTGCTGCACCCAATCCCAGCCTTCGGAATGCCAAAGGCGATGGTCGCTATAACCGCCGTCGGCGATGAATTTTAGGAATGCGACGTTAGTAACGAGATTACGCTGAATGGTGAAATCCGGGAGATGGACGAGGTGGCGGTCCCGTTCGTTGTCGAAACAGAAGCCGTCGCCGTCATGACCGATATGATGGATGCCGGCCTCGATATTGATGTCTCCGAGGATGTTTTCGCCCTTGTCCTCTTCGGGAAAATAACCTTCGCGATACGCGGGAAACAGGGGATTTTGTCCGAGGGTGAATTTCAGGTCGGTCAGCAATAATTCCTGATGCTGCTGTTCGTGATT
>JAEZIT010000102.1 GCA_023436495.1 Acidobacteriota bacterium | reverse complement strand
GGTAGATTACTTACGTGTTACTCACCCGTGCGCCACTTTATGCACTTCCCGAAGGAAGTCTTAATCGTTCGACTTGCATGTCTGAGGCACGCCGCCAGCGTTGATTCTGAGCCAGGATCAAACTCTCGTTAAAAAGTTTTTCCTAGTTCAAGACAGACTTTATCGTCTGTCGGTTGCAGGCTTAAAGCCTGCATTGTGTTTGAATTAACACATGGACTCGCATATCTAGTTTTCAAATATCAACTTAACTTTTTGCTTCGCTTTTTCTTTCAAGCGAAACTACTGATTATACCGAAGTATTTTCGTTTGTCAACCGCTCCGGAGAATTATTGTCTTGGCAACGCTGCCGATAACTCTCGAGGCGAAACTATCGATTATACCGAAGTAATTTCTTTTGTCAACCTGCCGTGCGAAGAATTTAACTTTTTCTCTATGTCAGTTAAACTTTCGCTTGAGGCAAATATGTATTCTCTATACTTCGCGATCGTTTGTCAAGGCGATCCGGGAAGTTCTTTTGTGTTTTCTCAACTTCTTCCTGAATTTGCCTGCGAAGGCACTTAAGCCTCCATCAGATCAAGTATTTAGATACATATTTCAAATATCGTTAGCAGTGAATTCGGGGCGTAATAATGGCCCTCTCAAACTTACTGTCTTAAGAGAACCGGATATCGACCGTCGAATTCTCGCTCGTTTTTAGGCGAGCAGGTTAAGATGCTGTGCACTTAACCAACGTTGCAAATAATTTCAAAAACTTTTCCGACTGCTCCACTGATCACTCTTGACCGGGCAGCGGGATAAGATGAAACTATCTTACCCTACGGTTGCATTACTTTTCAAACGTCGCTCGACGATTTCAATCGAGCGGATTATGATGGCCGGAACATGCAGTTGGTTGCCAATATGTTCGAAAATTTTAAGCGTGGAACGGTGGGTTTGAGTACTCCTTCTTTGCGGCCCTGGAGCGGGCGACGGGGATCGAACCCGCAACTTTCAGCTTGGGAAGCTGACACTCTACCATTGAGTTACGCCCGCCCAATGTCCTAAGGATCTTAAACGCAATTCTGCCACGGTTCCCTTTCGGTTTCAACAGAATTATTTGACCGCTTTCAGCAGCAGGTCGGTCACCTCGCGAATCGCTCCGCGGCCGCCTTTCTTATTTGTAATATATTTCGCCGCAGCTTTGACCTCGGGGACGGCGTTTTTTACCGCGATCGGAAACCCGACGCGTCCCATCAGCAAAAGATCACCGATGTCATCGCCGACAAATGCCGTCTCTTCCGCTGTAACTCCGGCGGCTGCGATGATGGTTTCAAAATCCTTGACCTTATCGTTCGACGCCGCGACGACGAATTCTATTCCGAGTTCGTCCGCCCGCCTCTGAATTATCTCGCCGGCTGCACGCCCCGAAATTATCCCGGACCGAAATCCCGCTCGGTGCCATGTGACCAGTCCCTGCCCGTCTTGTACATCGAATGCCTTCATAGCCTCGCCATCCGCTGAAAAGTAAAGACGGCCGTCCGTCAGAACGCCGTCACAATCCATTATAAGGAGTTTTACCTTTCGCGCTGCTTCGATGATCTCAGGCGAGAGCTCGCGATCTTTCATATATTATCTGACCTCGAAGATCTCGACCGCCGCCAATTTCCATCCGCCGCCAACACGCGCCAATCTGTACACTGCCGTACCGCTCTCCGCGTCCTTCGTCAGCAGCTTGATGTTCAGGTGCGTTTCGACCAGGGCCGCGTCCGGGCCGATCAAGTCGGCGCTTTTTACCTGCGTCTGCCATTGTTCGGTCGAACCTGCTATGCCGGTCGCAAACTTTGAAACTTCGCCAGGCACTACCATTGCCTCAAGGTCCGCTTTCCTATTCGATACAGCAACCCTGTCCCATTGTGCGAAAAAGGCCTTGATCCCTTCGTCTACCGTGCCTCCGGCATTTAACTTCCCGCGCACTGCTCGAGCTGCCAGGCTCGCGCCGTAATCGGCGTCCGCCCGTATAGCGTCGTCAGCATATTTAAGAGCCTCGGTCGCGCGTCCGGTCTTCGCGGCGATCTCCGCCAGCCCGACGCTAGCCCAGGCTATGCTTCGCGCGGTCGGCAGTTTTTCGTCAAGCACTATCCGAAACTCCCGCTCTGCGTCAGTGTTTTTCCCGAGCGCCGCCTGCGAGCGCGCAAGCAGCACCCGAACGTCGTCCAATCTCGGATACTCCCGCAACACCGAATGTGCGGCCTTCTCCGCGCCGGCAAAATCCTGCTTATCGAACAAACGCTTCACCGCCAGAAGCAGATCGCTGTCCGTAAACTCACGCGGCGCCACGTCGTCAGAATACTCCGTTTGCGGATACAGCTTTTCCGTATCGATCTCGAGTCGTACGACCTTCGAAGGCGTCCTGAAACTCACTTCGCCAAAGCTGTTCGCCCGTATAGAAGTCGCTGCCGGTATTTTCTCGCCGTTTGCCGTCGTCGCAACGACCGTCACAGTAACGTCCGTGCTCCCTGTATTTCTAAGTGCTGCCTTCGTTTCGCCGCCGGCCGCCTGCGGCAATCCGACCAGCAAGTTGGTGTCGGTCACTTCGTCAAACATCTTGTCGAGCAGTTCCTTCTGCTCTGAGAACGCCGCTCGGATCTCCGACAGGTCTGAGCTGCCATCCTTAATACTTCCGCGTATTGCCTCGTAAAATCTGTCGCGCCCGACCCGGCGTTCCAATATTCGCCACACCATGGCGCCTTTGTTGGCGACAGCCGCGTAATAATAATCGTCAAGCGGCGATACAGAACTCAACGGCGAATCGCGCCGCACGACTGCGGCGTACGCGTTTCGCTGGCGCATTCTTTCGATGTCGGCGACGTCCTTTCCGAATTTCGATTCCAGGAACTGCGTCGCGATATACCTCGTCAACCCTTCGCGGACCGCACCTTGCCCTTCGTCGTTGATCGCCGCGGCGCTGCCTATCCAGATCTTAACTACGGAATCGGCGATATTCATCGCCGTCAAAGCGTCGATCTTTCCGCGACGAAAGACTCCGTCATCGATCAGAATAGTTCCGCCTGACGTAAATCCCGCTCCCCGATTGACCGAAACCAATCTGACTGGCACGTCAGGAGCCGCCCCGAGCAATCCCGCTGCATACGCTTTCGCTTCGCTTGCAAACGCCGCGAGTTCTTTCGCTCGCGCCTGTTCCGATGCTCCCGCGCCTTTCGGCAGGTAAACCGATATTCCGTCCGCGTCGATCTTGTCCCAATTTCCCGCGAGAAAGAAAGGCTGGCCGCTCAACTTCTGTTCGAACGCACCGCCCGATCCTGTTCCCGCAGTGACCACCGTCCTGCCCGCAGCATTGATTGCGATCCGGACCGGCGCGTGATCCGCTCCGCGCGCGAAAAACCAGCTATTCGGCGTCGGGTACCAGAACGAAAGCGGCAGAAAATGCGTCGCGACCGGCGATATCGCCGCGAGTCCCGAATTTTCTTTGATATTCAGCTTGTAATCGACCGTCGCCGTTATCGCCGCTCCCGGCTGTACCGCCGGCACTCTCACCACAAGCCGCTGCAGGCTGTTGCCGGCGTTTATCTTTTCTTCCCGCTTGCTGAAATCGGCCTGCGAACCGTTGATCGTTACCGCGGTCACCTCCGCGTTCGGGCTTATTCTCAGCGATAGGGTCGAGGCCGGAGAACCGGAAACATTGGTCACGCTGACTGCCGCCTTTACGACCATGCTGCGGTCAGTGTCGGCGGACGGCAGCGTCGCCGTAATGTCGTATTTCTGGACACGCCAGGTTGCGGCCAACCGCGCGTCGTCCTGTGCGTTTGCCGATACGACGGCACCCGCAAATAGCATAACGGCGGCTGTGAAAATTCTTTTGACCAACTTAAGGCGCAGGGTTAGCGGCTGATTTCTCATCATGAACTAGTTCGTGGATCTGTTTTAATTTTGTTAGAAGCTTCTCCAACCGCGCGAGCGGCAGTTGGTTCGGCCCGTCGCTCGGAGCCTTCGCCGGATTGTCATGTACTTCCATAAATACGGCGTCAACGCCGCACGCGACACCGGCTCGGGCAAACTCTTCGATGTACTCCGATTGTCCGCCGGTTGCCCTTCCCAACCCGCCGGGAAGCTGCAGGCTATGCGTAACGTCAAAAACGACGGGCACGCCGAAACTCCGCATGATCGGGAACGAACGCAGATCAACGACAAGGTTATTGTAACCGAAACTAGCGCCGCGCTCGGTCAGCAGTATCTTTTCACCGCCCGCTCCGCGAAGCTTTTCGACGATGTTCTTCGCGTCCCATGGCGCCAAAAACTGTCCTTTCTTCACGTTCACCGCCCTCCCCGACCGCGCCGCCTCGACCAAAAGGTCCGTCTGCCTGCATAAAAACGCCGGGATCTGCAGAATGTCCGCGACCTCCGCCGTTTTCTCGACCTGCCACGGCTCATGGATGTCCGTTATCACCGGCACGCCCAATTCGGCCTTCACCTGCCGGAGCACATCCAAACCGAATTCCATTCCCTGCCCCCGAAAACTGTCGATCGAGCTCCGGTTCGCCTTGTCGAACGACGATTTGTAAACAAAATGGACACCAACGCCCTCACAGATCGCCTTGATCTCGCGGGCCATAAAGCTCGCGTGCTCGTAAGATTCGACGACACACGGCCCCAATATAAAAGAAAGCCGGCCATCGCCGAATTTTACGCTATCGACCGAGAATGAAGTAATTTGCATTGGCTAGGATATTAACAAACAAACAAAAAGAAAGACTAGCGGACCTGACGACAGGTTTCCGCTAACAATAGCACCCAGAACTACATCCCTACTCGTCGCTCGCAACCTCCGCGCGCTCGGGCATTTCCACCTTCTTGTCCGCGGCGACGTCGTGTTCGAGGTTTTCGCTTTTCAGCCTGTTTTGCCATGCCGCTTTTACGAACGACGTGAACAGCGGATGTGCGGCCAGCGGCTTCGATTTGTACTCCGGATGGAACTGACACGCGACAAAATACGGATGCTTTTCCCGCGGCAGCTCGATCATTTCGATGAACTTCCCGTCTGGCGATACGCCGCTGAACACCAGCCCCGCGTCTTCCAGGATCTTTCTATATTCCGGGTTGAACTCGTACCTGTGCCTGTGCCGTTCGCTTATCTCTTCAGCTCCGCCGTAGGCCTGATGCGCGATCGAACCTTCCTTCAGACGGCAATCCCAGGCTCCGAGGCGCATCGTACCGCCGAGTTCGTCCACGCCGACAAGGTCGCGCAATTTGAAGATTATGGGAAACGGCGTCTCTTCGTTAAATTCCGTGGAATCCGCGTCCTTCAGCCCGCAAACGCTTCTCGCAAATTCGATACACGCGGTCTGCATTCCCAGACAGATCCCAAAATACGGCGTGCCGGATTTACGCGCGTATTTTATCGCCCTCAGCATTCCCGATATTCCGCGTTTTCCGAAACCGCCGGGTACCAGCACCGCATCGTAATCGTGCAGTTCGTTCTCGTAATCGTCCTTCATCAGGTTTTCCGATTCGAGCCACGTTACGCTTACGCGAAGGTTGTTCGCGACGCCAGCGTGCGTCAACGCCTCACGAAGGGACTTATAAGAATCCTCAAGTTCGACATATTTCCCAACGATCGCAACCTTTACCAACCCGCTGTCCGGCTCCTTGATCGTCGCGACGAGTTCGCGCCAGGCCTTTAGGTCCGCCGACGGAAACCGCTCGTTCAACTGCAGGTCCTTAACGATAAGGTCATCCAATCCCTGTTCGTGAAACGCCAGCGGGCATTCGTAGATAGTCGGCACGTCCAAGGCCGAAATGACCGCACGCTCCTGAACATTGCAGAAAAGCGCAATCTTACGCCGCAGGTCCAGGGGCAGCGGCCGATCCGAACGACAGAGCAGAATATCCGGGGCGATACCGATCTCGCGAAGCTCGCGTACGCTGTGCTGCGTCGGCTTTGTCTTCAATTCGCCCGCGGCCGCGATATACGGCACCAGCGTCACATGAACGAAAATTGCGTTTTCCTTCCCTTCTTCATTCCCCATCTGACGGATCGCTTCCAGAAAAGGCAGCGATTCGATATCGCCGACCGTACCGCCTATCTCGACGATCAGAACGTTCGGTTTATGCGAATCCGCAACGACCCGGACGGCCTGCTTGATCTCGTCCGTGATATGCGGGATGACCTGGATCGTTTTTCCAAGGTAATCACCGCGCCGTTCCTTTTCGATCACGGAAAGGTAAATTCGGCCGCTCGTCCAATTATTCGCCTGCGATAATTCCGCGTCGGTAAATCGCTCGTAATGCCCGAGGTCGAGGTCCGTCTCCGCGCCGTCGTCCGTAACAAACACTTCGCCGTGCTGAAACGGCGACATCGTTCCCGGATCAACGTTGATATACGGGTCGAGCTTTATCATCTGGACCTTCATTCCCCTCGATTCCAGCAAACAGCCGATACTCGACGCCGCCAGGCCTTTCCCCAAACTCGAAACCACGCCGCCCGTTACAAATATATATTTAGTCATTGATCCTCGCCCTCTCCTCTGCCTGTGTCCCCGTCTCCTCGTTCCTTCTTCTTCTGATACCGTCCTTCTTTCATCTGCGTTATGGTTTCCTTCGACTTTGCCGCCTCCGGATTCAGCAATTCCTGCAGCGCATTCATGCTCGCTCCGATCGCTGTCGAACCCTCCGCCGCGTTCCGCTCGAATTCCTCAGCCGTTCGCGTCCTCGGCCGAGCAAGTAATTTAAGCCCGATCACGATACCGGCCACGAGCACAACAAAAAACGCCAATCCTATCCAATCGCCCATAATTTCAAACGCCGGCGCGCTCCGTTTCGAACATGGCACGCACTCGATCGAGGTCTTCCTGCGTATCCACGCCGATCGATGCCGCCGCCGATTTGACCACGCGGATCTTTGAACCTTCTTCCAAAGCCCGCATCTGCTCGAGCATCTCGAACTTTTCCAGCCTCGACTGTGTCTTCTTAGTATATTCGATCAAAAATTCGCGGCCGTAAACGTAGATTCCCGTATGCTTGCGGTATTCCTTTATAAGCTCAGGCTCAGCCGAAAGGGCCTCACCCAATCCGCCGTACATTTTCACAGCGTCACGCGGAAACGGCACCGGCGACCGTGAAAAATACATTGCAAATCCCGCGGCGTTCGTCACAACCTTTACCGCATCCGGCGATAAAATGTCGGCGGCATTCTCGAACGGCTCCGAGACCGTCACAATATCTGCGCCGCCCGTTAGAAAAGCGTCGACCGCGCGTTCTATCGTCTCCGGAGCTATCACAGGCTCGTCGCCCTGAATATTCACGACGGCAGTGCCCTCCGGCAGATCAATTGCCGCTTCCGCGATCCGGTCGCTCCCCGAAGGATGCTCCGGCAGCGTCATCAGAGCTTCGCCGCCCGCGGCATTTACTGCCTCGAAAATCCGAGCGTCGTCCGTCGCGACAATGACTCGCCCGACGTTCCTCGCCGCTGCCGCTCGCCGCATCGTATGCACGATCAGCGGTTCGCCGGCGATCGGAAGCAGTAATTTCCCCGGCAAACGCACGGACGAATAGCGTGCGGGAATGATTGCGACCACATTTTGTAGGGGATTGTTCCCGTGTTGCTCCACGGGATTTTAGGTTACCTTGAATCGATCCGAATTACAAGAATGGCCGGGCACACTTGGAACTTATCTGCACGTCCGCTAAACTTTCGGCGTGGAATCAGCAAATAATTCGATCGATCATCACTCGCCGAATGACCCGCCCTGGAATGGCTGGGTCGCCCTCGGCGTCTGGGCCGCCAGCGTCCTTCTTATCCTGCTTCTGCCGAATTTGTTCGTTCTCCCGTATCTGATGAGCCAACAGGTGGAGCTCACGAACGCCGAAGCCATCAAGGATTTCGTGCTCTCCGACCGGACGGCTGTTATTTTGCAGCTTCTGCCGGTAATTTTGGCGCATGTGCTGACCCTCGTTCTCGCCTGGATCGTCGTGACGCGAATGAAGCGATATTCGTTCCGCGAAATGCTCGGCTGGGATATGAACGGATTCAAGGTCTGGCACGGCGTGCTGATCTTTATTGCATTTTACGGCGTTGCGGTGGGCCTGACCGCCGTTTTTGGCGACGTCGACAATGATTTTGAGAAGATGATACGCAGTTCGCGCGCGGCCGTATTTCTCGTGGCGTTCTTCGCCACGGTCACCGCCCCGCTCGTCGAAGAGGTCGTCTATCGCGGCCTGCTTTATTCTGCATTTCAACGAAGGTTCGGAATGGTACTCGGCGTGATATTCGTAACACTCATCTTCACCGCCGTCCACGTTCCCCAATATAGCCAGGCGAACGTTCCGGACTATGCAACCGTGATCACCCTACTGCTCCTGAGCCTTGCCCTGACGCTCGTCCGCGTCTGGACCGGAAACCTTTTGCCGTGCATCGTCCTGCACACTATCATCAACGGCATCCAATCCGCTCTGCTCATCGCCGAGCCATACCTGCCGACCGGCGATATGCTTCCCGAACCCGGCGCGATATTTCGATTCTGGACCTAACACCGGTCCGCAAGCCGCTGCACGGATCTGAGATGTTCCTGTTTCAGTGACTTTATTCTGTGCTATTCGTGTTCGGTTTTTGTTTTGTCCGTCTTCGTGGGACATTTTTCTACTTTCTTACTTAATGAATTGCCTTCCTCTCTACTAACATCCTTGACAACAAAAAGGCCGCTCTTTCGAACGGCCTTTTCATTGATTAATTTCCAACCGGCGAATTACGGTTGGCCCTTGCTGATCACTCCCGGATTCGCGACCGTCGGGCTCGACGGCGCACTCATCGGAACGCTTCGCTGAATAGTCGACGGGAAATTATTAGGCGTGGACCGATCGATCATACCCGAATCAACAGTACTATTGACGATCGTCGCCGCGCCGTCGCCGCGTCCGTTCTGTATCCTCTGGAACGGCGGCAGGTTCAGCCGTCCGCGACGCTCGGCGTTCGCGGCCGCTGTCGGGTTTGTCGGATTGCTCGGCGTTCCTCCGCCCGGCGTTGTCGAAGGCGGCATTTCCCAATAAATGCGTCGCGGCATGCGGAAATACCAGAGGTCGCGGCCGTAGCCATAGCCATAAGGCGAACCCCAACCGTAACCGAACGGCATAAAGCACCAATAGTTGCTGAACGGGTCGAAAACCCACAGTCCGAACGAATTATATAGATTCCATCCGCCGCGCCGGTTGAATGAAGACAGCAGCGTGTTCCGCATCGCATCCCGCTGCAGACTGGCATTGATCTTCGACAATTCCTTCGCACGCGCTTTGCTCCAATTGTCCAGTTCATCACCGTTGTCGCGGTCAAATTTCGCTACCTCGGCATTGATGCCGGTGATCGAAGCCGCACGTCCGGCCTTCACCGCCGTGTTGTTTTCCGCGCCTACATACGCACGTCCTTTCCACACGGAAAGCTTGCTTGAGCCGTCCTGCTGAAGGTCGAGCCTGTAAACACCCGAACGCGTCAATGCGACCGCCGTCCGCGGCATAATGACCGTCACCTTAAATTCGTCGTCGGCGATCACTTCGAAGATGGCGCTGCCCGCTTTAAGTTTGATCTGAAGGTCGTCCAGCGACGTCGATGCGAATTCGAACACGGTGCCGCCGCCGATCCTTACGACAGATCCCGGATTGAGCAAGATCTCCGCTTTGGCGTCGTTCGACGTTGTAATGCGGTCGCCGACCTCGAGCATGTCGCCCTTTACGAGGTAGCCGCTGCGTCCCGATTTTCTGAAGACGCTTACCTTGCCCTCGATATAATTTACGCCGCCTGCTCGGGCGGATATCACGTATTTATCACCGGCTGCGGCCCTGATCCGGTCATCCTGCGCGTGGACGAATGAACCAAGAAGGGCCAGAAAAACACCGGCTTTCATCAATCTGATGAGGCTGCTTTTCATAGATTTCTCCTTTCGGGAAGGGGTTTCCGTCATATTTTACTCAATTCTTATGTTTTATACAATAAATTTATGATACCAAAACGCTTACTGTCCCGCGTTAATTAAGGGAACAACCTTTGGACGCGGAACGTAATCTAATTAGTTGCCCACCACTTCGGTTCGGGTAAATGGTTGAAAGGATTGAAATTATGGCAAGTTATCGGGATCCGGCACAATGTTTCGCACCGCTTGAGGTTATCGAGCGCCTTCTTGAGATCCGCGTCGAGCTCGGCTTTGCCGAAACGCTCTATCTGATCCGGTCCGAGGAGTTGACCGATTTCCTCGACGCATTTGGGTTTGATATTTACGCATTCTCGACCCGGAACGAGAAGATAAATTACGGAAAGAACCGAACACCGGTCGTTCCGAATGGCGACGTTTTACACAGCTCCGTCACGGCGCATTAACAATTCACAATTTCCAACAACGGAAAGAACGCGGAAGTCGATCGATGCATTTCAGAACGCTTCCGCGTTCTTTTTTCTATACCGCCTTCACGATGAACAGCGTCCCGTCATCGTCCAAAAATTTCCGCTCCGTGAAATCCGCCACGTCCTTTCGTATATGGTCGATCAGCTTTTTCGCCGGCAGATGAATTCCCTCGAGCACACGTTTCGCGAAGCGCTCTTGCCCGTATTCTTCTCCGTCTGCATTGGCCGCTTCGGTTATTCCGTCAGTGTAAATTACCATCACCTGGCCGGGCTCGAACCGAATGAAATGCTGGTGATAACGCATCTCACGAAACATCCCCAGCGGCATATTGCCGTATTCGACGAATCTATATTCCCCGTTCGGCTTGATCAGCAGCGGCGGATTATGCCCGGCGTTCGAAAATACGAACGTCCGGTTGGTCGAATCCAGAATGCCGTATATTGCCGTGATGAACTGATGGTCCTCGACCGAATCCCACAACAGGTCGCTCACCTTCGACAAAGCTATGTGCGGCGCGTACCCGATCTGGACGCCAGCCCTTAACGACGCCCGCAGGAACGCCATCAGCAGCGCCGCCGGGATTCCCTTCCCGACCGCGTCCGCGACCGTTATTCCTATCTGATCGTCAAATATTTTTACCCAATCGTAATAATCGCCCGAAACCTCTTCCGTTGGGAATACATACGCGCTTATCTCGAAATTCTCCAACGCCGGGTCGTTATCCGGCAGCAGTTCCAACTGGACCTGCCGTGCTATCTCAAGCTGAGCTTCGATCCTTTTCTTCTCGACGACCTGCTCGTACAGCCGTGCCTTTTCGATGATGATCGCCACCTGCGACGTCAGAAGGGTCAGGATGGCAAGGTCGTCCTCCGAATACGCGTTCAGCCGGTCGCTTTCAAGGTCGAACACGCCAATGACCTGTTCGTTCGACACGATTGGCGCGACCATTTCCGAACGCGTCCGCTTGCGTGCCGCAAAATACCTCGGGTCGGCGTTCACGTCCGGCGAAATGATCGCCTTGCCGGTTTCCGCCACGCGCCCGATGAACCCCTCGCCCATCTTCAGCCGCGGTTCGATCAGCGCAAAACTGATCTCGTAACCGCGAATGACCTTCGATTTAAAAGTGTACGGATGTTCTTCGTCGCCGTGATCGATCAGGTAAATGCCCGCCGCGTCGTACGGGATCAGCGAACCAAGCGTGTCCATCACGTCGTTCAGCACCTCTTCAAGATCCAGCGAACGGCTGATGTTCTTCGTGATATCCAACAGCACCCGCAGCTTTTCCTCGGTGGAAAGCCCCGCGTCCTGTCCTGTAGATGATCGCTTCGAAGTATGGTCCATTTTCAATCTGACTGCAGTACGCATTCGGTGTAGGTATCCCACAGACGCGAGATCTTTATGCGGAATTCGACAAGCGCCCGGCTCACGTTAAAATGCCTTGCGATCTCGCGGGATGTCTTGCCGGATTCGACGAATCGCTTGAGCGAAGTGTATGGCACGAGGGCCGCCGCCCCCGTCGAATAGGCCTCTTCTTCAATGTCGTGGTTGTAATCCCGCGCGATAACGTCGCCGTTCTTGTCAACCTTGTTGATAGCGAGCCGGCTCGGCTTATGCCCCAGGAAAACATGGCAGACCTCTTCCATCAGCGTCGCGTTCTGACGGTTCTTCCCGTGCGTCGGATTAAGGATTATCAGCTTCTGCCCGTTCGGCAGGACCTTTGACGCCGCGCCGCCGGACCATTTGTCCTTGCCGTCGCCGACGAGGTGACCGACCGTCGCTTCCGTTAGGAATTCCTGAACGACGTCGAACGGCAGTACAAGCAGATTGGCGTAACGCGCCAGTTTGAAGGGGTCGAGCCGTTGTTCATCGCTCCGCAGCCCCGCGAATTCACGCAAGGCCGCGGCTCGTATCTCGTGATGTCTTCCTTTCTGGGTTGGCGGCAGTTCCATTATTCGGGCAAGCAGCCGCAAGAAACGGGCGGATCAGACTTCCTTGTATTCCGAATCGACGTCCTCCGTCGACAGCGCAACGCGGTAATTCTTCGATTGTTTCTGTTTCGTGATCAGAAGGTCGTCTTTCGTCTTGAGCAGATCGGCTCGGTTAAATACAGATATCTCGAAGTTGTATCCGTGCGTGATTGCGTCCTTCGGGCAAGCTTCGACGCAGAATCCGCAAAAGATGCAGCGGCCGTAATCGATGTTATAGACCTTCGCGTAACGCTCGTCGCGGCCGATGCGTTCTTCGTACGGCCGCGGGTCGTCCTGCGCTTCGATATAAATACAGTCCGAAGGGCACGCCGCCGCGCACAAATAACACGCGACGCACTTTTCCTTGCCGTTTTCGTCGACGTGCAGCAAATGCTGGCCCCGGTACCGCGGCTGTACGGTGATAGGCACGTCCGGATACTGAACGGTCCACTTTTCACGCGGTATTTCGGAAAGCGTTCGCGTCATTCCCTTGAATATGGCTACGGTCGATTGAATTACGTCAGCGATTAAGGACATATCTGTGTACGGGTTCCAAAACTTAATTATAACTTAAAAGGCCCGCGTGTGTACAAAGCACACGGGCCCTTATATTGATAGCGCGGCTGCGCCGCTTACATATTTGCGATTCCCGACAATACGCCGGTAAACACATACAGTATAACGACGATGATGCCGAGTATTACACTGATTACGCCCGTGATGATACCGCCCATCGCCAAGCCGCGTCCGCCGAAGTTCGCCGGGTCCTTGTCGGCTTTGCCTTTCGCCATGAATCCCATCACCACCGCCGCGATCCCCGGAATGAACCACCCGCAACAGAACAGGCTTAGGATACCGGTGATCAGCGAAACGATCGCCAGCGTCTGGTTCTTCGACCCGCCGGCTGCTCCCGCCGCGGGCGGCGAAAACGACCTGTCCTGTCCGATCGGCGCCGGCGGAGCAGACCACTCGTCCTGTTCCTTCGGCATATCGAAAGGATTTCCGGCCGACTGTGAAAACACGGGCTCCGGATCTTTGAACTGCGGCTCGAACGTCGGGGCCTTCGGTTCACCGA
>JAEZIT010000034.1 GCA_023436495.1 Acidobacteriota bacterium | reverse complement strand
GCCCAAATTGGGCTAAAGCCCGTTCAACATTGATGCTTTATCCCCGAGCTAAAGCTCGGGGCAACTCATAAATCCCAGCTAACCATGCTCCATTTTCTCCCCAACTCCCCAACTCCCTCACTCCATCACTCCCTTACTCCCCCACTCTCCTCTGCGGTAAACATCCCGCGACCACCATCAAACCACACCTCTCCAAAACCCGGAATAGCGCTTTTTACGAAACAGGGCAACTTTAACGATATTTATGATTTTTATGATTTTTATGGAAAAACCCGGGCGTTTCGCGGCAGAACTACCGCAAAACTTCCCGGGTTTTCGTCACAAATGTCACTAACCGGCCGTTCACGCGCCGCTAAGCGGGCGAGAGCACGCCGCCAATTGGGAGAAGCGTCACCGCTTTCGGGAGACCGCGGCCAAAGATCATTTGACGACGATGTTGACCAGCCGGTCGGGAACGACGATGACCTTCACGACGTTTTTGCCGTTTGTGTGTTCGATGACCTTCTCATCGGCCATCGCGAGTTTCTCGACCATTTCGCGCGGTGCCCCCGGCGCCGCAAATACCCGGCTGCGCAGCTTTCCGTTCACCTGCACGGCGATCTCGATCTCGTCCGCCTTCGCAAGTTCTTCGTTATATTCCGGAAAGCGCGCCCCGCTCGCGATCATGCCGGCGTCGGTGCCTTTGACCACGGAATAAAGCTCTTCAGCCGTATGCGGCGCGAACGGCGTTAGCATCAGCACAAGGCTTGTGACTGCTTCATTTACGGCCGCGATTTCGTCGCCCGAAGCCGTCTCCGGCTCGAGCTTGGCATCGTACAGAGCGTTCGACAGTTCCATCAACGCCGCGACCGGCGTGTTGAATTGAAGCGAATCAAAGCTGTCGCCGATCCGCTTGATCGTCTGGTGCGTCTTCTGGCGCAGCTTTCGCGAAGCGTCCGTCGGCTCGCCCTCTGTCGCCTTTCCAAAGGCGTCCTGCCACTTCCAAACGAACCGCCAAACACGCTGCAGAAATCGCACGGCGCCTTCGATGCCCGCCTCGTTCCAGACAAGCTCGTTATCGACCGGCGCCGCGAACAAAATGAACAGCCGGGCCGCGTCCGCACCGTAGATCTCGACCATTTCGTCGGGGTCCACGCCGTTGCCCTTCGATTTGGACATTCGCTCGATCGCGTGTTTCAGCGATCTGCCGTCCTTCGTCGATGCACCCGTAATCTTGCCCTTCTCATCGCGCGTCACCGTCACTTCGGCTGCGGGATAATATTTACGCTTACCCGATTCGTCGTCGAAAAATGTCTCGCCGACGACCATACCTTGTGTGAGCAAACGGGTTGCGGGTTCGTTGAATTTTACCAGCCCCATGTCCCGCATCACTTTCGTCCAGAACCGCGTGTATATCAGGTGCATCACGGCGTGATCGTCGCCGCCTATGTATTGGTCAACAGGCGTCCAGTACGCCGCAGCTTCTTGAGAGAACGGCACTTCCGTGTTTGCAGGGTCCAGGTATCTGAAGAAATACCACGACGAATCAACGAACGTGTCCATCGTGTCCGTCTCCCGCCGCGCCGCACCGCCGCATTTTGGGCATGACGTCTCGTAAAACTCCGGCACCTTCGCCAGCGGCGATTCGCCCGTGCCCGTAAACGGTGCCGTCTCAGGCAGTTCCACGGGCAGGTTCTCAAATTTTTCGGGAACGATGCCGCATTCTTCGCAATAGATCATCGGGATCGGCGCGCCCCAGAAACGCTGCCGCGATATTCCCCAATCGCGAAGCCTGTACGTTGTCGCCGCTTCTCCAAACCCGTGCTTTACCGCGTACGCCGTCATCTCCTCCATAGCGGCCTCGCTCGTCTTGCCGTTCCAATCATCCGAATGCACCAAAACGCCGTATGCCGTCAATGGTTCTTCCAGAGCAAGCGCCTGCATCGTGTGATGTTCGTGCACCAGATTCGGTTCCGAGATCACCTGACGCACCGGAAGCCCGAATTTCCGGGCGAATTCGAAATCGCGCTCGTCGTGCGCCGGCACGCTCATCACTGCGCCCGTGCCGTATTCCATCATCACGTAATTCCCGACCCAAACCGGCAACTTCTCTCCGCTGAACGGGTTAACGGCGCGCAATCCGGTATCGATGCCGTCCTTCGCGGCCTCGGTCTCGTGGTCCGTCGGGTTCAGCTTCTCGGCCCTTATTTGCTGGATCTTTTCCAGGACCTCGTTCGGGAATCTCGATAAATGCTCGACGATGATCGGATGTTCGGCGGCAACCACCACAGCGTTCGCGCCGTAAATGGTATCGATCCTCGTCGTAAACACCCTTATCTTTCCATGCGGATCATTCTTGCCGTCCTCATCGATGATCGCGAATTCCACGAATGCGCCCTTCGAACGCCCGATCCAATCGCGCTGCCGCTTCAAAACGTGGTCCGGCCATCCCGACTCGATCTCAACCATATCGTCAAGCAATTGGTCCGAATACGCCGTCGTTTTCAGGAACCATTGTTCCAGGTCCTTCTTCGTCACCGGATTTCCGCACCGCCAGCAGATCCCGCCGCTTGCCTGCTCGTTCGAAAGCGTGGCCTGGTCCGTCTCGCACCAATTGACCTGGGTCAGCTTCTTGTACGCCAGCCCCATCTCGTACATTTTCAGGAAGAACCACTGGTCCCACTTGTAGTATTCAGGCCTGTGCGCTGCCATCTGCCGACGCCAGTCATAGCCGATGCCAAGCCGCTCTAACTGGCCGCGCATCACGCTGATATTGTCTTCGGTCCAGCCCCGCGGGTTTACCCCGCGTTTTACAGCCGCGTCCTCGGCCGGCTGGCCAAATGAGTCCCAGCCGATCGGATGAAGAACGTTGAAACCCTTCAGCCGCTTGTACCACGCGATCGCATCGCCGACCGAATAATTCCGCACGTGGCCCATATGAAGGTTCCCCGACGGATACGGCAGCATCTCCAATTGGTAAAACTTCGGGCGGGTGTCGTCCCTCTCCGCCTCAAAGGCCCGGCTCTCGCGCCATTTCTGCTGCCACTTGTCTTCTATCTTCTTAGCAAAATACTTCTCGTCCATACGTTTACACGCTCGTAAGGCCCCGGTTCCCGAAACCTCTGCAAAATGAAACAGTAAGTTTAACGGATAAATGGGTTTCTATCCACTTACACGGCAAAGTCTTTGATTCTAGGGAATTTGGATCACGCCACGCACGCCGAAGTTGGGCTTCAACGGGTGGCTATCTAAGGGCGAGAGCTTGTAGAAGTGCCGACATACGCCCATTTTATTTATGTTCCGGTCGATTTGCAAGGAAAATCAGCGGCCGCTGCCCGTCAGCGCGTATCCCAAAACTGCGCCGGCGATAGCTGCCAAGACTACGATCCCTACCAAATATACAACCATCGCGGGATCGGCGATCATAAACGAATCCGTGTCTATGATGCCCACGATACCGAATAACCCCGCGATTCCAACGATCCCGCCGATAACGCCTCCGCCAACCGCACCGCGCCATTTATGTCCTTTATTTCCGTCGGCCATGGCGACATCTTCTCATACATCGACAACAATTTCTTTTGCCTTCACCGCGAAATATGCTATTCTGATTAGACGTTTTGTAGGGAGTAATACGACACTAAAATCTTGATGATGAGAAAGACATACTCGCAGGCGGTCATAACTTGAAATTTTGAGTTGCGGTTTGACTGTCTGCCTCGGAAACAGGAGGTAAGAGATGGCCAACCGAACCAATACAAGCATCACGCGCGAAATTGATAAGCTTAACGATAACGACACTTTAGCGGTCCTTTCATATATCTCCGAACTCATCTCCACCCGCAGTTCTCAATCAAAAGAATCCATTAACGACGAACTCATTGTTTCGCTTTCCGATTCGTATGAGAATATCCGGGCGCGCCAGGTAACGGAATGGGAACGCCTGCGTCGCCAGGCAGTTCAGAGATCGATGTAGTGTCTGATCACGATCGCGGCCCATCATTAACGACATCGCTCATCGCGTTCATTCGCGGCAACGCCGTGCATGCCGCCTTTATTCTATTCATATCTATCGTCACAGCTTCTGCCCAAGATCTGTCCGTGTACGCCGACAGGCTTCGCAACGGAGACGTCGAACAAAAACGCGAGGCGTTGTTTCAACTCCGTAACCTTCGCAGCGAAGCCGCTTCACGCATCGCCGTTACCGCACTTACGGATAGTTCCGATATCGTCCGCGCGACCGCCGCGTCATCCGTCGTCTTTCTTCCGCCGCCCGATGCCGCACGCGCCCTGATTCCCCTACTCGACGACCGCGCGCCATTCGTTCGCAAAGAAGCCGCTTATTCCCTCGGCGCCGCCGAAGCCAACGATGCCGTTAACGGCCTTCTTAGCGTGATGCAGCGCGACAAGGACCTTGAGGTGCGATCGGCCGCCGCAGCCGCTGTGGGAATGATCGGCGATCAGGCCGCGGTGCCGTATCTCATTGCAATTCTTAAACAAAAGCCGTCCGATGACCGCGAATTCCTACGCCGATCGGCCGCGCGGTCCATCGGCCAGATCGCACAGCATATACGTTCGGGAAGTTCACGCGTCGTCACGCCGCAGAACTTCCTTCCCGAAAAGTTCAAGGACGTTGATCTCGCCAACGCTGAGCTGGCCGATTCGCCCGCATTCCGCGATGCCGTCGATGTACTCGCCAAGGTCCTTTCAAACCGCTCCGAAGCCCCCGACACGCGTCGCGAGGCCGCTTATGCACTCGGAGCCCTCGGCGACAAAACGGTCATCGCTCTATTGAGAAACTTCGCCGCGAACCCAGATCCCTTTATGGCCGAGATCGCCCGCGAATCGCTGCTGCGGATCGAACGGCCGACCGGCAATTGACATCTTCCACTTTTCCCCGAATTTTGGTTTAATTAAACCCATGCAAACATCGCGAACCCCTGAGGCCGCCGAATCGGACCTGCCGACGTTCTACGCGGAAGTCCGCTCCTATACGGAAGGGCTCTGTGAACCGCTCGAGACCGAAGACTATATTCCGCAGCCGGTTACGGACGTTTCGCCTGTTAAATGGAACATCGCTCATACGACCTGGTTTTTCGAAGAGATGGTCTTGCGCGCCCACGTTCCCGGTTATCGCGTATTTGACGAGAAGTTCGGTTTCCTTTTCAACAGCTATTACAATTCCGTCGGCGACCGCGTACGCCGCGACCGCCGGGGCGACCTCAGCCGGCCGACCGTTCGCGAGGTCTTCGCTTACCGCAAATACGTCGACGAACGCATGCAGGAATTCCTCAGCGGCGACGTTTCGCCCGCGGTCCGCGACCTCGTTATTCTGGGCCTGAATCACGAACAGCAGCATCAGGA